>SFPR01000060.1 GCA_004551865.1 Bacteroidales bacterium | reverse complement strand
TAAGGAAATCTATCAGTTTGTTGATAAGGGGAGAGACTTGCTCTTCTTCAACATCGAACTTTTGAGCATACTTTTCCAGCAACATTCTTTCGGCAGCTGTAACAACTCCGTCGCTTGTTGCAACTTGTGCAAGGTCATAAAGATATAGTATTCTTTTTGTTGCGTCTTCGGGTTTGTAGAAAACCACATCTCCGCTGATGATTAGTTGATTTAATTCTTCGGGTTGCACTCCGTAATACTCCCTTCCGATACGGTACATGGAGTTAATCTCTTCTTGATCCACTTTCCCGTCTGCCAATATCATGCAATAGATATTGATGAAATGAGACTTCAATTTTGCATCCATTATATTTAGAATAATTGTTCCCTGTGGTTCGGTCGGGAGATTAAACAAAAAAAGAACGTGAACCACTGTCCACAATCTCTAAACGAAGGTCCTGAGAATTACCCTAATGGAAAGAATATGAACAATCGTTCACGCATGACTGCGTGAGCAACTGAAGCATCATCTTATCCATTAGTTTGCGAAAATTTCTCAGGTTTTCGTTTATAGATAAAGCACAACGCTCTCAAATTTCAACAAAATATGATACACTCTCTTGCGTATCGCATTGCAAAGATACGCTTTTTTTGAAAATCTGCAATACATTTTTTCAATCGATTTCATCAAGCCGGTTTTCTTATCTTCAACCAGAGCTGAAATAAAACGCCGAGTTATCAAAATGAAACGGCGTTTTGGCACGATAAAACGGCGTTTTAATCGGACTGAAACGGCGTTTTATTTTTGCAAATTCAAACTATCTGTTTTTCAAAATGTTGTACAGTCAGAGGCAATCGGGTGTCTGATGTCGGCAGAGCTGTAAAAGGCAAAAGCAAGTACCAAATGAATTTTTTTTTGTACCTTTGCCACGACAATGTAGTGTGTAATTAAATTTTTAAGTTATGTCGGTAAATAGTAAAACGCACGAACTTAAACAAAGAATGCAGCTTGTGCTTCAGGGAGGTGGAGAAAAAGCGGTGGAGAAGCAAAAAGCAATCGGAAAATTGACAGCTCGAGAGAGAATTTTGGAGTTGTTGGACGAAGGCTCTTTCCATGAATATGACTTGTTTGTTCAACACTCGGGAAGAGATTTTGATATGGACAAGAAAATTCTTCCCGGCGATGGAGTGGTTACAGGTACGGGAACAATAAACGGCTATCCTGTTTGTATTTATGCTCAAGACTTTACTGTGGCAGGAGGTTCGTTGGGCTTCATGCACGCAAAGAAGATTTGCAAGATAATGGACCATGCCATGAAGTTGAAGACTCCTATAATCGGTATCAACGATTCGGGTGGTGCAAGAATACAAGAGGGTGTCAATGCCTTGTCGGGCTATGGTGATATTTTCTATCGCAATACCATGGCTTCGGGTGTTATCCCTCAAATCTCGGTTATACTCGGTCCTTGTGCGGGAGGAGCGGTTTATTCCCCTGCTTTGACGGACTTTGTGTTCGTTGTGGATAAGATTTCCAAGATGTTTATCACCGGACCTGACGTAATAAAGACCGTTCTCGGAGAAGAAATCTCACAAGAAGACCTCGGAGGTGCAAGAGTTCACGCAGAAGTGTCGGGAAATGCTCATTTCTTTGCAGAAAGTGAGCAGGAGTGTTTTGACCAAATCAAAAATCTCTTTACCTATATTCCGTGGAACAACGATAAGAAGGCAGAACCATTCCCTGCAAAGAAGCCTCGTTCAAAGGAATACAAAATAAGCAGCGTCTTTCCTTCCGACCCTGCAAAGCCTTACGACGTAAGACATATAATAAAGAGTATTGTAGATAATTCGGAGTTCCTTGAAGTTCAGGAGTTGTTTGCTCCAAATATCGTCATAGGCTTTGCGAGAATTAACGGAGAGACTGTCGGATTTGTGGCAAACCAACCTATTGCGTTGGCTGGTGTTTTGGATTGCAACTCTTCGGATAAGGCGGCAAGGTTTATAAGATTTTGTGATGCTTTCAACATTCCTTTGGTTACCTTGGAAGACCTTCCGGGTTATCTTCCGGGCATTGACCAAGAACACGCGGGCGTTATACGACACGGAGCAAAGATTTTGTATGCTTATTCGGAAGCTACTGTTCCAAAAATTACCGTCATACTCAGAAAGGCTTACGGAGGTGGTTACATAGCAATGTGTTCGAGCCACTTGAAGGCTGACTTTGTGTTTGCATGGCCTACTGCCGAAATTGCCGTAATGGGTCCTGAAGGAGCTGCAAACATAATTTTCAGAAGCGAAATAATGAAATCGGAAAATCCTGAAAAGACTCGAAAAGAGAAAATCGAGGAATACAAACAGAAGTTCGCAAATCCTTACGTTGCAGCCTCATACGGATATGTCGATGCGGTCATTCAACCAAACGAAACAAGAGATTATATTTCTCACGCTTTGGAAATATGCAAAAACAAGACACAGGAAAATCCTAAGAAAAAGCACGGACTTCCTCCTTTCTAAAAAAACATAAACAGAGATCAATCAAGCGTATATTTATCTTAGCAAAACAAATTAAAGACAGAAGAAAATGGCAGATAACAATACCAATACAAGGACGCATTACAGACAATTATATGTCAAAGTCGCACCGGGAGAAATCTATGCTTTCATTCCCGGAACGATAGTCAAAGTGTTTGTGCAAGAAGGTCAGGTTGTACAAAAAGGCGACGTGCTTTGCTCTTTGCACGCAATGAAGATGGACAATCAAATTTGTGCAACAATGAACGGAATTATCAAATCGGTAAACATAGAAGAAGGACAAAACGTCAGCAAGAACGATGTGCTGATAGAAATTGTCGAAGAATAAGAGTGTTTTTAAGTACAAAAATCGCAGCGAGAGAGTAATAATTTTTTGCTTTATCGCTGCGATTTTTCTTTTTAAGTCGCTGTTACAATATATTTTCACAGCACATAACCCTCTCAAAGATACGCAGTTTAATATCTTCTTTTCAAAAAAAGCATGGGCAATTATAAGATTTCGAAAAAATAGTTGTAAATTTGTGCGTTAAAAAATACGAGTATGAGAAAGACTTTTGGTTTGTCGGCAATGTTTGTTTTGGCAGTGGCATTGCTAAGTTCATGTACCTCGCAGAAGAATTTGATCTACTTGCAGGGCAGTGAAGATATGAATGGCGACATATTGCATACCTATTCGGGTGATGAAAAGAACTATTCTCCCGAATATGTTTTGGCAGAACAGGATATGCTTTATATCCAAATAACTTCCACCGTCGGAAATGAAGCAAATGCCTTGTTTAACAACAACACCAACAGCAACTATGTGAATACTGACAATGCTGTGTTCTTGAATAGTTTTGTTATAGACAAAGAAGGTGAAATCGGTTTGCCGCTCATAGGAAAGGTTTACGTCAAAGGCTTGACCGTGGAGCAGGCAGAAAAGAAGATAAAGGAGAAAGCAGAAGAATTTGTTCAGGGAGCAGTGGTGTCTTGCAAGATGGTAAACTACAAAGTGTCCGTTTTGGGAGAAGTAACACGCCCGGGAACTTATACTTTTTACCAACCGAGTGTGAGCGTTTTTGATGTCATTGCAGCAGCAGGCGACTTGACATATTATGGAAACAGACACAGAGTGAAGGTTGTGAGAAAGACCTCTAAGGAAGACTTGATTTATACTTTGGATTTGAGCGAGGCAAGCATTCTTCAAGACAAAAAATTCTACCTTCAGCCGGGAGACTTGGTCTATGTGGAACCTAACAAGAACACCAAGGCATTGACAACCCTCAATGTGCCGTTAAACACAATCACAAGTTCGTTGTCAATTCTTACATCGGTAATATCGGTAGTTTCGTTAATCCTTACATTAAGCAACAAGTAAAATTCGTATCGTGGAAAACAATATTCAGAAGCAAGAAGTAGTAAGAGAAGAGTCTTCAATCAACTATGCGGAGATTCTCTTCAAGATGTTGTCCAAATGGCATTGGTTTGCCATTGCAGTCATTGTGGCATTGATTGGAGCGTTTATCATTACCCGATATTCCAAGCCTCAGTATGAAGCAACGGCAACTCTGTTAATCAAGAGCAACAACGAGTTGTTGGGAAATATGTCTATGATGAACAACTTCATCTACAACCAAGACAAAGTCAATTTCCAAAACGAGATTGGAACAATTCAATCTTTGTCGATGGTCAAAAGGACAATCAAGGCATTGGATTTCCATGTTACCTACTACCAAAGGCTGAACATGAGAGACATGGACATATATGACAAAGCTCCTTTCGAGGTTGATTTGGATTTGTATCAGTCTCAGCCTGTTGGAGTGCCGATAGACGTCGAGTTGTTCAAAGACAAGTGCATTGTGTCTTACGACGAGAAAGAGAATGTGCCTGTTTATGACTATGCAGAAGACAGAGTGTTGCCCGACACAAGAGTAAACGTTAAAAAGAGAAGAGTAACTCTCAAATACGGAGACTGGTTTACACAAGACGGAATGCGTTTTACGGTAAAATTGAGAAATCCCGACAAATGGAATGACAACTATTCCAAAATGAATTACTCTTTTGTGGTAAACGATCTTGATGCTGTTGCAAACCAATTCAAAGCTACCAACATAGAATTGATAAACAAGGAAAGCTCCATCATATCTATCAAATACAAACACGAGAACAGCGACAAGGCAACAGACTTTGTCAATATGCTTTGCAAGATTTACATCGACCAAACCTTTGAAGAGAAGAACCACATGAATGTTGCGACGATTGAGTTCGTCAATTCTCAGATTTCGAGCATTGCCGACTCTCTTTCGATTGCCGAAAGACGTCGTGAAGCCTTTCAACAAAGCAACAACACCTTGTCTTTGACCAACGATGCTCAGTATTTGTATGAGAGAACAAACGAATTGGAAGTTCAAAGAGCCGAGGCTGCAACACAGAGAGCTTATTATGATGCTTTGTCCGACTATGTCAATAATGCCAACTTGGAAGGCGGAGTTGCAGTTCCCTCAACAATGGGAATACAAGACCCTATCCTCAACCGCTTGGTCGAAACCCTCACAACATTGGTGCTTGAGCGTCAAAGGCTTTCAACAACTCTGACACCAAAAAGCCCGAAGATTAAAGAATTGAACCTTCAAATCGAAACCACAAGGAAGCAAATACAAGAGAGTTTGAAGACTATCAAGCAACACTTGGACATTACTCAAAAGGAATTGAAACGTCAGCAAAATCTTTTGCAGGTCGAGGTAGATAAGTTGCCTACAACTCAGAGAAACATGATAAACATAGAACGTCAGTTCAAGTTTAACGATGAGATTTACAACTTCTTGTATCAAAAGAGGGCAGAAGCCGAAATTGCAAAGAGTGCTGCACTTCCCGACCACAAGATAATAGACAAGGCAAAGTTTGCCGTGAAGGTTTATCCTAAGACAAGCATGAACTTTTTGATTGCAATACTTGTGGGATTGTTAGTTCCTGCGGTATATATCCTCATTCGCTACTACACAAACAACACCGTGGGAGGAAAAGATGACTTGGAGAAAATATCCGATGCTCCTATTCTCGGATATATTCCTCAACTTCCCGATGATTATAACCGAATGGTGGTATTTGACAAGCCAAAGAGCCAAATTTCAGAGTCGTATCGTTCAATCAGAACGAACATCAAATACATATTAAAGGAGGACGACAGCAAGAAAGAGGGCAGTGTAATCCTCATTACTTCGGCAACTCCGAGCGACGGAAAGAGTTTGACAAGTTTGAACCTTGCTTCTGTTTTGTCGTTGGGAGGAAAGAAGACCATAATTGCAGGTTACGATTTGAGAAAACCTAAGTTGCACAAGGTGTTCCACGTCGATGGAAGCTGCGGTATCACATCTTATTTGATTGGAAACAACTCTTACGAAGAAATTATCCAACATACCGAATTTTCAAACTTGGATGTGTTGGTTTCCGGACCTGTTCCGCCAAATCCTTCGGAGCTTATCGACTCTGAAAAGAACAGAGAGCTAATCGGACGCTTGAAACAAGAGTACGATTATGTGATTTTGGATACTCCTCCCGTAAGTTTGATTGCCGATGCTTTGTGTTTGGCAAAAGAATCCGACATCAACTTGTTTGTTGTTCGTAGTGAACAGACCGACAAGGGCGTATTGAAGATTTCTCTCGGCGAATTGGAACAAAATAACGTTAAATACAACTTTGTCTTGAACGGAATCAAGAACGCAATGCAAAAATACGGCTATTCAAGTCGCTATGGCGGATATGGTTATGGCTATGGTTACGGCAAAGGCTATGGTGGTTACGGCTATGGTTACGGAGCAGGAAAGCACTATGGTCAGGGTTACGGAGCTGGCTATGGCTATGGCTACGGTTACTTTGACGAAGATTCTCAAAATAAAGAACAAAAGAAGTCTTAATCATAACATTCTATGCGGTGTGAACGAGAATTTCACACCGCTTTTTTATGCCCTCGTTTGAATGAGACACTACAACATTCCGATTTTTATTCCCGAACTTGCTTGTCCTAACCGATGTATTTACTGCAATCAGCGACATATTTCGGGACAAGCTGAAGTTGTTTCCACCGACAAGGTTGTTCAAATCATCGAAAGCCATTTGCAGACCTTTGTTCGCCCAAGTCATGTGGAGCTTGCTTTTTTTGGAGGGAGCTTTACGGGATTGGAGATTGAGCAGCAGAAGAAGTACTTGGAGGTTGTACAGCCTTACATCAAGCAAGGTTTGATTGAGGGCATCAGACTTTCGACTCGTCCCGATTATATTTCTGTTGCGGTGCTTGATACGCTGAAACGCTATAATGTAAAGACGATTGAACTTGGAGCTCAGTCGCTTTGCGACGAAATATTGACGCTTTGCGAACGGGGACACAGCGTCAGAGATGTCGAGAAAGCCTCCTCTCTCATAAAAGAGTATGGTTTCAGCCTTGGTTTGCAAATGATGGTAGGGCTGCCCTCAGATACCTTGGAGCGTTCAAAGCAGACAGCTCAAAAAATCGTCAGCTTGGGTGCTGACAACACCCGAATATATCCTACTTTGGTCATTCCGAACACAAAATTGGCAGAGATGTATTACAGAGGCGACTATCGACCGCTCACTATTGAGCAAGCTGTCGAGTGGTCTGCCGAAGTTTATAAGATTTTTATTCAATCGGGTGTGAGTGTTTTGAGAGTTGGGCTTCACCCTTCGGAGGGTTTGATAAGCGGAAACGAACTTATTGCCGGACCTTTTCACGTCTCGTTTAGAGAACTTGTGCTTAGCCGAATATGGTTGGAAAGATTGCTGTCCCTTGGCAAAGAAACAAAGTGCATAGTTGTCAATCCCAAAGACATAAACTACGCAAAGGGCTATCGACTCTGCAACATAAAGGCTCTGAAAGAAAGAGGGGTGGTCTTAAACTTTGTTCAGAGCGAAAGCCAGACAAGAGACACTTTCTCCATTTGCCGATAAGGGTATTTTTTTGCGAGCTTTTTTACAGATAGGCAGGCTTTTCGTCGTACCTTTGCAAAATTCTATTTTAATTGATTGCTTATGACAAGAGAAGAAATCATTGATAAGTTTTGTTCAATGGGCGATTGGATAAACTGCTCGCTCGAAAACGGAGAGTTTAATGCTGTTTTGCAGACTGCTTTTGCCAAAAATCCGTGGTTCTGCCCCACATTTTCTCGCAAAGCCTTGGAGGGAATTGCCTTATGGCTCAAAAAAGACAGCTTGGAAGCCTTCGTCAAGCCTTATTCTTTTACTCCCAAAGCAAAAAAGGTTGCTGTCATTGCTGCCGGAAACATTCCTGCCGTTGCCTTTCACGACATTATGTGTGTGCTGTTGAGCGGAAATGAGGTTGTTTGCAAGTTATCCCACAAAGATGATGTCCTTCTGCCCTTCCTTTTTGGAAAATACTTTCCGCAAGAGGTTGTTTTCGAGAGTGAAAAGCTCAAATCATTTCAGGCTGTCATTGCAACGGGAAGCGACAACACCGCTCTGCTCTTTGAAAACTACTTTGCAAAATACCCTCATATCATAAGGCATTCGAGAAGCTCGGTTGCAATTCTCTCAGGTAAAGAAACCGCCTTGCAGCTTCAAGGTTTGTCAGAAGATATGTTGCTCTATGCCGGATTGGGGTGCAGAAACACAAGCCTTCTCTTTGTTCCGAAGGGCTATGACTTCACTCTGCTCGCTCAGGCGTGCCAAAACTTCCTTTGGTTGAGGGATTTGAACAAATATCGCAACAACTTGGACTACCACAGAGCCATATTCACTATGAACAACGTGCATTTTGAAGACTTGGAGAGCGTGTTGCTGACAGAAAACACCGAGTTGAACTCGGCAGTGAGCGTTGTGAACTATTCTTTCTACACTTCGGAAGCGGAGATTGAGGACTTC
>SFPR01000017.1 GCA_004551865.1 Bacteroidales bacterium | reverse complement strand
AGGTTTATCCTAAAAAAATCACAGAGCATAATATAAAGACTTATTGTTGATTTTAGTTTTTTTCTTCTTTGTTATCTTACGATGTAGTCCACAAAGAGATAAGGGGTCTTTATTGCTTCGGGAGCAAGGTTCTCCACACTCTCTTTTGCTTCTGCAATAACCAAATCGGCTGCTGTTGCCATCATAGGGTTGAAGTTTTGACTTGTTCCTCTGTAAATAAGGTTGCCGTATTTGTCTGCAACAGATGCTCCGATAAGTGCCACGTCTGCTCTCAAAGGAAGCTCCAACAGATATTCCTTTCCTTCAACTTCTATTTTTCTTTTTCCTTCTTCGGCAAGCGTTCCCAAGCCTGTTGTGGTCAAAAAGCCTCCTATTCCTGCTCCTCCTATTCTTATTCTTTCTGCCAAGGTTCCTTGAGGTACCAATTCGACTTCTATTTCGCCCGCTTTCATCTTTTGTTCGGTTATAGGGTTAGTTCCTATGTGCGAAACGATACATTTTTTGACACAACCCGACGCTACCAAAAGTCCCGAGCCTATTTCCGGATAAGCTGTGTCGTTACAAATGATTGTAAGGTCTTTTTTTCCTGCTTTGACCATTGCTTCAATAATGCGGTTTGCACTTCCGACTGCAAGAAATCCGCCAATCATGACGGTTTGTCCGTCTTTAATCATTTCGACTGCTTGGTCGATTGTTATTTGCTTGCTCATATAGCGTTATGTTTTTTGATTTGTTTTCTGTCTAATGCCTCAAAGTTGAGAGTGCAAAGTTAGCTTTTTTTTCTCAAATAACCAAACAGAAACGCAAGTCTTGAACTCTTCGGAAATAAAACGCCGTTTCAAGGTGGGTAAAACGCTGATTTATTTTTGCAAAACGGCGTTTTTCACTATGCAAAACAGCGTTTTGTTGCGGACGGGTTCAAGTGCTTGTTTATCAGCATGGTGCGAGGGTGATTTTATAGCTTGTGGCAGTTGCAGTAAAGTCCGAGTTTGTATAGGTCGAGAACAAACAAACTCGGGTTGTGTTTGGCAAGAAGGTTTAGCATTGCAGGCTTTGAAATGCGGAAAAACGCTGCATAAATCTTGTCCATTTTGTAAGTGTGTAATTTGTTGTATGCTTTTACCAATTTGAGTTGCCCGATAAAGTCGGCATATTGTTTTTCGGAGCTTAGTTTAAGAAGGTTCTTGATTGCGTTTGCGGTCGATTGCATAAAGCAGGCAAAGGTTTTCAGACCCAAGTGTTCGACGGGATTGTCTATGTTGATAAGCGAAAAGCCTCTTTCTTTGAGTTCAATTCCGAAAAGTGTGTCTTCGTGTCCGTAACCTTTCATTTGTTCATTAAATCGTAAGGAAGAGAAGACCGACTTTCTTATACAAAAGTTGTTGGTCGTAAAACGATAGGGGTCTTTTGCAGAGCTGTTTGTCTCAACCTTGCTTCCATACTTCCAATGCAGTTCGCAGCCTGCTTTGACTTGTGTTTTGTCGCAGTAGGTTGTGCCACCTCTTACCACATCTGCTGTCTGAATGGTGTCAATATACTTTTGGATAAAGTCTTCTCTCACAATGCCGCTGTCGCCGTCAAGGAAAATCAACACATCACCGCTTGCTGTGTCGGCAAGGAGGTTGCGGATTTTTGAGCGACCTATGTTTTGTTCGAGTTCTCGGTAGGTTACTCTCTCAAAGTCGGAGAGCGTTCTGTTGTCTTCGCACTTTATGGGAGAACAATCGTCAAACACCAATATCTCACTATCGATTGACAGACGCTTTGTCTGATTGACAAGGTCGGAAACCAACTTGATGCAGTTTTCTTGGTAAACAGGTATCAAAATAGAGAGTTTCATTTCTTTTGTAAGGCTTCAATGAGTTCAAAAATCTTCTTTTGTTCGTTTTCCCAACAGAGACAATCTGCCGCCTTTCGGCAATTTGCAGCCATGGTATCGAGGCTTTGATTGTCCGAAAGCAGTTCGGTTATTTGTTTTGCCAGCTCCTTTGGTTCGTAGGAGCGAATGAAAACACCGGTTTGGTACTTGCGTTCTATGGGTTCAATCTCGCAAAGAGGAGAGACCAAGGCAGGAATGCAGGCACTGATGTATTCAAATATTTTGTTCGGCAGGCTGATAGCATAGTTGCCGTTGGTGGGCTTGTCAATCGAGATTGCTATCTTTGCACTCCGTGTGATGTTCATCATTTGTTCAAAAGGCAACCGTCCCTTAAAGCTCACCTTGTCTTCAATTCCCCACTCTTTCACCATGCGTTCAAGTTTGGCTTTGATGTCTCCCTGTCCCATGATGATGAGCTTTGCATCTGTATATAGCATTGCCTCGCACAATTCTTCCAAACCTCTTTCTACGTTTACCGCTCCCTGCCATACCAATATATTATCTTTCTTTGCAGCAGGAACGAGTTGCTTTGATGCCGCACTTTGGCAAGGTATGTTTCTGACTACCACACTTTCGACATTGTATTGGCTTTTGAAGTAGTCCTTTATCGGATTGCAAACCGTAACAACACCCTCGCAGCGTTTGACACAGAGCTTTTCCACTGCTTTCCACACCTTTTGTGCAAAAGGATTGTCTTTGAGTTCGGGTACTTGGGTGAAATGTTCGTGAGAATCGAAGATAAGAGGTATCCTTTTGAGCTTTGCAACAAGAAAGTTGGGCAAAAGGGTATCCAAATCGTTTGCCCAAAGCAGGTTTTGTCGAGTAAAAAGCAGGTAAAAGAACAAACGCAAATTGAGTTCGGCATAGTAGAGAAAGTTTTTGCGACACCACACTCTCAAACGCCTGCAATCGTAAGCCCTTTTCTCCAATAGGGGAGATGAAGAGAACCTTCTGCCGAGCAATCGCACTTCCAAACCGCAACCGACAAGGCTTTGACAAGTTTTATCAACTCGGTTGTCGCACATCAAATCATTACTTACACTGACACAAATGCGTTTCATTATCTTCTTTTGGTCTTTTGGAGAAACGAGACACTCAAAAAAAAATTGTAAAACCATGTTGCTTTACCGACAAAAGAGGGCTTTTGCTTCAACTATATGGAGTGTTGATTGTAGTGTTGCGAAACAATGATAAAGCATTAGAGCGATTGATGAAAGGAAATTATCAAAAAGTGGCAAAAATCATCATTGCATAAGAATATGAAACGCTGTTAAAAATTCACAACGGCAAAACAAATCGAAGAATAAGTCGTTATAAAAAAACAGTATAGTAAAACATAAAAACCAAAGCAACATGAAAAAATTGATTTTAATTCTTTTGGCAGCACTTCCTTTTTGGAGCTGCGAGTCCTCAAACATCAAGCCGATAGAGTTCAGCTCTCTTCCGTCCAAGGCTCAGAGCTTTGTCAAACAACACTTTGCCGACAAGACTATTACGATGGTCTTTTGTGATGACGAGTTGTTTGATACAGATTATGAAGTCAGGTTTGACGATGGTTCGAGCGTAGAGTTTGATGACAAAGGCGAGTGGACAAGCGTCGAAGTCAAAACAGCAGGAGGTGTTCCCGAGGCAGTTATTCCTCAAAACATCAGAACCTTTGTCGCAAGCAGCCATCCGGCATGCTATATTGTCGATATTAACAAAGACAGAAGGGAATATGAAGTGGAGTTGAACAATGGTGTAGATATCGTCTTTGATAAAAACGGTAATTTTAAGCGTTACGAAGACTGATAGAGACTTATTTTTTTTCATATACTTCGGGGTGCTGAACCATGGGTTTGGCACCCCTTTTTCGTTTGTCGGTTTTCGATTTGCTTGTTTTCGTAATGTGCCTCGATGAAACGAGGGTGTTTCTTGCAGAAATGTTGTTATTTTCCTTTTGAGCCCCCCAAAATTTTGACCACAATGGCGATTTTTTCATGTTTTTTCGCTTTTTACCCATAAAAATGCCGACTTATTACAATTTTTGTGTATTTTTGCATCTTGGTTTAATAAGAAACATTTTAACGATATGTCAAAATTCAGATTTATGGCTTTGCAACAAGTTGCTTCTCACAAGCCTTTGGAGGTAAAAGCTCCGTGCAATGATATTTCAAATTATTATGGTTGCCATGTGTTTAACCGAAAGAATATGCAGCGTTACCTTTCGGAGCAGACGATAGAAGCGATTGACAAAGCTGTAAATGAAGGCAGTTCAATATCTCTTGAAGAGGCAAGTCTGATTGCAAATGGTATGAAGTCGTGGGCAAAAGACAATGGCGTTACACACTACACTCATTGGTTTCAACCGCTGACCGACGGCACTGCGGAAAAGCATGACTCTTTTATTGACTTCTCAAAAGAAGGTCAGGTGATTGAAAGATTTTCGGGAAAGGTCTTGGTGCAACAAGAACCGGACGCAAGCTCGTTTCCGAGCGGAGGATTGAGAAACACATTCGAGGCAAGAGGTTATACGGCGTGGGATATATCGTCTCCGGCATTCATTGTAGATGACACTTTGTGTATTCCCACTATCTTTATTTCTTATACCGGTGAGGCATTGGACTATAAGACACCACTGCTAAAATCATTGGCGGCGGTGGATAGGGCAGCAACCGAAGTGTGCGGCTATTTTGACAAAAATATTACAAAAGTTACGGCACAACTCGGCTGGGAGCAGGAGTATTTTCTTGTAGATAGTGCTTTGTATAAGGCTCGCCCCGATTTGTGTCTTACAGGCAGAACGCTCATGGGGCATTCTTCGGCAAAGGAACAGCAGTTGGACGACCATTATTTTGGTTCTATTCCGAGCAGAGTTACCGCTTTTATGAAAGATTTGGAGATTGAGGGTTTCAAATTGGGTATTCCGATAAAGACAAGGCACAATGAAGTTGCTCCCAACCAATTTGAATTGGCTCCCATTTACGAAGAGTGTAACCTTGCCAACGACCACAATCAGCTTATCATGGATTTGATGAAGCGAATTGCCATTAAGCATAACTTTAATGTCCTGTTTCATGAAAAACCTTTCCAAAGCGTGAACGGAAGCGGCAAACACAATAATTGGTCGCTCACAACCAACACGGGAATTAACCTTTTTGCTCCGGGAAAGAACCCTCGTGGCAATATGTTGTTCCTTACCTTTATTATAAACGCAATGGTCATGGTTTACAAGAACCAAGATTTGATACGGGCTTCAATAATGACTGCAACAAACAACCGTCGTCTCGGTGCAAACGAAGCTCCTCCTGCAATTCTTTCGGTCTTTTTGGGCAGAAATTTGACCAATATGCTCGATAAGTTGGAAAAAGAGGTCTCCAACTCCAAGATGACACCCGAAGAGAAGACAGCCTTGAAGTTGGGAATTGGTCGAATACCTGAAATTTTGTTGGACAATACAGACCGAAACCGTACCTCACCTTTTGCCTTTACGGGAAACAGGTTTGAATTTCGTGCTGCAGGCTCGTCGGCAAACTGTGCGGCGGCAATGATTGTGATAAATGCGGCAATGGCTCATCAGCTTGGCGAGTTCAAACGCTCGGTCGATGCAATGATTGAGCAGGGAACAAATAAGGACGAGGCGATTTTTAAGGAGTTGAAGAAACTTATCAAGAGCAGCAAGAGTATCTGCTTTGAGGGAGACGGCTATTCAAAGCAGTGGGAGAGGGAAGCCGAGAAAAGACATTTGACAAACATCAATTCCGTTCCCGAAGCATTGTTGAAATACGAAGACACAGCGGCAAGAGAGGTGCTTATTGGCGAAAAAATCTTCAATTCGGCAGAGCTGAGCAGCAGGATAGATGTGGAAATGGAGAAGTATGTGAAGAAAATCCAGATTGAGGCACGAGTTTTGGGCGATTTGACAATCAATCACATCATTCCCGCCGCTGTTGCGTACCAAAACGTATTGTTGGACAACGTTGTAAAAATGCAGTCGGTCTTTTCGGAAGAACAATGTGAGAATTTGACTTGCAAACGCAAAGAGCTGATTGTCGAAATTCAGGAACGTATTGACCGATTGAAAGTTTTGGTGGAAGAGATGACCGAGGCAAGACGACAAAGTAATGCTCTGACATCAATAAGAGAGAAAGCAAAATCGTACAGCCGAAATGTAGATCCTTATCTTGATACAATCAGAGAACATATCGACACTTTGGAAATGAATATAGACAACGAAATGTGGCCATTGCCCAAATACAGAGAACTATTGTTTACCAAGTAAAAAACAAGTCTGTTTTTTGCAATGTGCATTTTGATGTGCAAAAAAAACTGTTTTGGCGATTTGTCCAAGTAAGATTTTATTTGTAATTTCGCAAACCGTTAATTAACAACAAAAATCTATGTTTGAACTTTTCAAAAAGGAACTGATGTCGTTTCTTTCGTCGATTATAGGTTACTTGACGATAGTTGTGTTTCTTATTGTCAATGGTTTGTTTTTGTGGGTGGTAAATGGCGAAAGCAATGTGTTTGATTATGGTGTTGCGGGCTTGGACGGATTGTTTGTTCTTGCACCTTGGGTTTTTCTTTTCCTTATTCCGGCAATTACAATGAAGACCTTTGCCGAAGAAAAGAAGAACGGCACAATCGCACTGTTGCTTACCAAACCGCTGAGCGATGTTGCGATAATTTGTGCAAAGTTTTTGGCAGGTCTTACCCTTGTTGTAATATCTGTTTTGCCGACCATGATTTATATTTTTGCAGTCTATCAACTCGGACTGCCCAAAGGTAATTTGGATTTGGGCGGAATTATGGGTTCATACATAGGTTTGATTTTCTTGGGGGCGATTTTCGTTTCGATAGGCGTCTTTTGCTCTTCGCTTACCGACAATCAAATTGTGGCATTTGTCTCGGCAGTGTTTCTTTCTGCCTTTATGTATATCGGATTTGAGTATATGTCGCGTCTTCCGCTGATTTCAAATATAGATTTGTTCGTAAAATCACTCGGAATTAACCATCATTACACCTCTGTCAGCAGGGGAGTGATCGATACAAGAGATGTGATATATTATTTGAGTGCAATAGGGTTCTTTTTGCTATTGACAAAGTTGAGTTTGGAGAGTAGAAATTGGGAAAAGTAGTTGTCAGAATGAAGAAGCGAATTGGTAAATTTTTCAAAACGGTTTTCAAACCGACAAGTGTAAAAGCCGATGTGAAGCGGTCTCACATTGTGCAACTTGCCCTTGGTTTGGTTGTCATCATATTTGTAAATGTTGTAGGGTATTACTTCTTTGCACGAATAGACCTTACGGAAGAGAGACGCTACAGTCTTTCTGCTTCGACAAAGAAGCTGCTCAAAGGCATAGATGAGGTTGTCTTTATTCGTTGTTACCTTGATGGTGATATGCCTGCCCAATATAAGACGCTGAGAAACGAAACTCGCGAAATGTTGGACCAATTCAGAGCATACAATTCAAACATCGAATACGAATTTGTTGATCCGAACAACTTTGAAAATCCGAAAGAAAGAGACGAGTTTTACAGACGGTTGTTTGAAAAGGGTTTCAGCCCTATCAATATCACTACAACCAAGTCCAACACTCAGGTTCAGCAATATATCTTCCCATATTTGGAAATTACTCACAAGGGAAGAAATTTCATTGTGCCGCTCATTAGTTCCAAAAAGGGCATTGCAGGAGACGGAATTATTGCAGGCTCAATCGAAAACTTGGAATACAACCTCTATTCTTCTATTCGTTCGATTGCAAATGACCAAAAAGACAAGATAGTCTTCCTTTACGGACATGGAGAGCTGCCGGCAGAATATTTGTATGACTTTATCGCATCACTGAGCGAGTGTTATGACATAGAC
Organism: Bacteroidales bacterium; assembly: GCA_004551865.1. Lineage (GTDB taxonomy): Bacteria > Bacteroidota > Bacteroidia > Bacteroidales > P3 > Onthomorpha. The sequence goes on along the minus strand of SFPR01000017.1, from coordinate 21,126 downwards.
TCTGTAAGTATCAACGAAAAGTTAAATGCTCTTACCGACAGGGTTTACGACAGTGTAGATGTAAACAAGGTAACTATCTCAAACAAATACAAGTGTATGGTAGTGGCAAAGCCAACCTCCATTTTCTCATATAAAGACCTATATATAATAGACCAATATATAATGCACGGAGGAAGGGTGCTTTGGCTGTTGGACGCTTTGAATGTATCTATGGATAGTTTGCAATCGCAGCCCACAACCTTTGCCACCTCCAACTTTACGGGTGTAGATGATATTCTTTTCCGTTATGGAGCCAAGGTGAACACCAACTTGGTAATGGATTTGCAGTGTGCAAAAGTTCCAATCGTTACAGGGCAATATCAAGACAATATGCCGCAAATGTCTTTCTATCCTTGGAATTTCTTCCCTGAAATACACCCCAACTCAAATCACATTGTTTCGGACAAAATTAGTCCGGTAAAGTTGGAATTTGCCTCCACAATAGACACAACGGCATCTTCGGCAACCAAAACGCCGCTTTTGACAACCTCAAACGGCACAAGAATAATGAACGCTCCCGTAAACGTTTCTCTAAATATGTTGAAGCAAAAGCAAGACCCGAAGTTGTTTAACGCAGGAGCAAAAACAGTTGCATTGTTGTTGGAGGGAGAGTTCTCTTCGGCTTTCAAAAACAGACTGACCGCCACAATGGAAGAAAATACTCAGATTGCGTTCAAGGATTTTTCTGACAGCACTGCAATGATTGTGGTTTCTGACGGAGACATAGCTCGAAATGACTTTATCAACGGACAGATTTTGCCTTTGGGATACGACAAATTCACAAAACAAATGTACGGAAACAAAGAGTTTTTGGTTAATTGTGTCAATTATTTGTGCGGAGATGAAGACTTAATTCCCCTAAGGTCGCGAGAATTGATAATGAGAAAACTCGATACTGCCAAAATCGAAAGAGAAAAGACCCTTTGGCAAGTTGTAAATGTGGCTCTTCCGATTGTGGTGGTGCTTCTTGCAGGAGTGATTTTGAACATTGTGAGAAGGAAACGTTTCAAGAAATAACATTTTGTCAAACAAGATTTGAACGAATATGAAACTCAGCAGAAAGAAAAGAAACTTAATCTATATTGCAGTTGCAGTTGTGATGATTGTAGTGGTTGTTGTGGTAGTGATGAGCCGCGACGGCTCGACAATAGAGCAAAACTACAACATCAAAGACACAAATACCATTACCAAAGTAATAATTGACGACAAGGACGAGAGAACTTTAACATTGGAAAAGCAAAATGACAGCACTTGGACGGTGAACGGACGGGCTGCAAACTACAAGATAGTGGAGAGTTTGCTCTCTACGCTCAAAGATATGAGGGTAAGAGAACCCATAGCTCACGCAGCACGAAACAATATCATCAAGCAGTTGGCGACAAGTGGCAAAAAAGTCCAAGTCTATCAAGAAAAGTATTTTATTGATTGGGGATTTGTAAAACTATTCAAGAGAGAAAAACTGACAAAGACTTATTATGTCGGTTCGGAAACTCAAGACAACATGGGAACATACATGATGCTCAAAGGCGAAAAAGAACCTTGTATAGTATATATCCCAAGTTTCAAAGGCTATCTCTCAACTCGATTTTCTTCCATGGAAGATTCGTGGCTTTCTCATGCAGTATTCAAATATAACAGAGACGATATTGCATACCTCAAAGTCGAAATTCCCAACCAACAATCAGAAAGTTTTGAACTTGTGAAGAACGGAAACGGATTTGATTTCAAATTATTGGAAAGCGGAAGCAAGTTACACTCGTTTGATACGGTGAAAGTAGTTGCACTTTTGTCGAGCTTGTTTGAATTAAATTACGAAAGCGTTGCAAAAAACATTCCTCAAATTGAGAGAGACACCATTTTCTCAAAACAACCTGCTTTCATATTCACAGTAAAGGATACCAAAGGCACGGTCAATCAGCTCAAAACCTATTCAAAGTTGCAAGACCCTGAGAGCATTGCCGAAGATGAAGACGATTTTTACAATATATTTGACATAAATCGTTGTTACGGACTTCACAGCGGCAACAAGGACACATTGATTTTTCAATTTTTCGTACTTGACGACCTTTTGAGACCGGCAAGTTACTATTTCAATCAAAGAGAACAAACACATTAACACAATAAATCAAGAAATAATATCGATTAAATCCCAAAAACATACAAATATGAAGTTTATAATTCACGGAGGAGCTTTGTCTCGCAGTTTGCAATCTATATCATCTGTTGTGCCTTCGAGCAGAACGATGCCTATATTGCTCAATTTTTTGTTGGAAGCCACAAATGAGGACTTGATTATTACCGCTTCGGATCTCGAAACCACCATTTCGGTCAAGCTAACCCCGAGCATATTGGAACAAGGCAACATTACCAAGATTGCCATTCCTGCAAAAATGTTCCTCGAAGTGGTAAATAGTTTGTCCACTCAACAAATAACAATCAATGTTACAGAGGACTATTCTGTTGAAATCACGGCAGGTACAGGTAAATATAAACTTGTGGGAGAAAATCCTGAGAGCTATCCGGAAGCAACCGAATTGACAGAACCATCGATTACCAATATATCTTCAAGTGTTTTGGTAAAGGCAATCGGCAAGACCATCTTTGCAACCGGAACAGGGGAGATGAGACCGCAGATGACGGGAGTGCTTTGTGAGCAAACCCCTGAGGGAACAACCTTTGTTGCAACCGATGCACACAAATTGGTAAAATACACTCGTACCGACTGCAAAAATGACGAGGCAAGGAGCTGTATTTTGCCAAAGACCCCGTTGAACATATTGAACAAGCTGCTCTCTTCACACAAAGAGGAGATAGATGTTGTCATGTCAAACAATCAAACCAACGTAAGGTTTGAATTTGAGAACTATACCTTGATAAGCCGCTTGATTGACGGCAAATATCCGAACTACAACATGGCAATACCTGAAAATAACCCCAATAAGTTGATTATAGACAGGCAAATGTTGTTCGATTCTGTCAAGAGAGTTGCTTTGTTTGCCAACCAAGTAAGCAATCAAGTCGTTTTCCGTTTGAAAGACAAAGAGCTGTTCATTTCGGCAGAAGACTCCGATATGTCCACCTTGGCAAAAGAAAGATTGAATTGCAATTACGATGGCGAAGAGTTGGAAATAGGGTTCAATGCAGACTATTTGATGGAAATGTTGAACAACATAGACACAGAACTCTTGCTGATGGAAATGTCCACTCCGGACAGGGCAGGCATAATCTTCCCATACAAGGAACAAGAAGAAGAAACGGCAGAAAATATCCTCATGTTGGTAATGCCGGTAGTATTGATAAAGTAACAACAAAAACAATAGCAAATGAAAAAAGTAGTTTATGTATTGGCATTGGCGTTGTTGGTATCATCAACAACCTTTGCACAAAAGAAGAAAAAGAAAGAAGAGGTAAAACAATATGAGTTTACCCTTGTAAAGGAGAACCCTACAACCTCGGTAAAAGACCAAAACCGTTCAGGTACATGCTGGGCTTATTCGGGAATCAGCTTCATCGAATCTGAAATCCTCAAAGCCGGAAAAGGCGAGTTCGACTTGTCGGAAATGTGGATTGTAAGAAACGCTTACATGGAAAAGGCAGAAAGATATATCCGTTTCCATGGTGCTGCAACCTTTGCAGAAGGTGGTGCGTTCCAAGACATACCTTACATCATCAAAAAGTATGGTATTGTTCCCGAAGAAGTATATAGAGGACTAAACTACGGAACAGAGCTTCCTGACTTCTCTTCTGTATCGCCTGCATTGGAGAGTTTCGTAAAAGCATTGGCAACAAGCAAGCAGGTAACTCCTAATTGGAGAGATGCTTTGAACGCATTGTTGGATTCTTACTTCGGACCAGTTCCTGAAAAGTTCACTTACAAAGGCAAAGAATACACACCAAAGAGCTTTGCTGCAAGTCTTGGTTTGGACTTTAACGACTATATCGAAATCGGTTCGTTCACACACCATCCGTTCTACGAACCATTCATGCTTGAAGTTCAAGACAACTGGTTGCACGCCGACATTTACAACGTGAAGTTGGACGAACTAATCGAGATAATGGACAAAGCCATCATGGATGGTTATACAGTTGGTTGGGGTTCTGACGTAAGTGAAAAAGGCTTCTCTTGGAAGAACGGTGTTGCAATCGTTCCTGACGAAGATAAGAAAGACCTCAGCGGTACTGAAAAAGAGAAATGGGAAAAACTTACTCCTGCCGAAAAAGCAGCAGCAGCTTACTCTTTTGACGGAACAGCAAAAGAAAAAGCCATAACTCAACAAATGAGACAAGAGGGCTTTGATAACTTTACCACAACAGACGACCATGGTATGCACATTGTGGGAATATACAAAGATGCAAACGGCAACAAGTTCTACAAAGTAAAGAACTCATGGGGCGACAGTGGTAAATACAACGGATATTTCTATGCTTCAGAAGCGTTTGTCAAATACAAAACAATCGACATTCAAATAAACAAAAACGCTTTGTCGGCAGAGATGAAAGCCAAATTGAAAATCAAGTAATCACACTTGAACATCAAAACAAAAAGCTCCGAGTTTGCTCTCGGGGCTTTTTTATTTTCCAAAATCGGGAGGTGATATGCGATTGCGGTCTTGTCTTTGCAAGACACAAAAATGGGGAACTCCATAAAGAAGTTCCCCGAACGAATATTATGAAAACAATCAGAATTAGTCGTTTGAACGATGGTTGTTGTGGTGTCTTGGTCCTTGTGGTCTTGCAGGTCTTTGTGGTTTTGGTTCCACATATCCTTCCGGCTTTGGAGTAAGCACTCTGTGCGAAAGTTTGAACTTACCTGTTTTCTTGTCTATGTCTATTAGTTTGACGGTTATGTGATCGCCTTCTTTCAAAACATCTTCCACATTTTCAACTCTGTTCCATGATATTTCGCTCACGTGCAACAATCCGTCCTTTGAAGGTAAAAATTCGACAAATGCTCCGAAAGGCTGCAAGTTCTTTACTGTTCCTTCGTACACTTCGCCAACTTCCGGAACTGCAACAATACCTTTTATTCTCTTTACGGCAGCTTCTATTCCTTCTTTGTTTGCCGATGCAATTTCTACAATACCTTGATCGCCGGCTTCTTCGATTGTGATAATGGTATTGGTGTCTTTTTGAATTTCTTGGATAATCTTGCCTTGCGGTCCTATGATTGCACCTATGAACTCTTTGGCAACCATCATCTTTGTTATTCTCGGAACGTGTGGTTTGTAGTCTTCTCTTGGTGCAGGTATGGTTTGTTCGATTATGTTCAAGATGTGCATTCTTCCTTCTTTTGCCTGAGCCAAAGCCTTTGCAAGAATGTCGTAAGACAATCCGTCACACTTTATATCCATTTGGCATGCGGTGATACCGTCTCTTGTTCCCGTAACTTTGAAGTCCATGTCGCCCAAGTGGTCTTCGTCGCCCAAGATGTCCGAAAGCACAGCCCAGTTGCCGTTCTTTTCAATCAATCCCATGGCAATGCCACTCACGGGTTTTCTTATCTTGACACCTGCGTCCATAAGAGCCAAACAACCTGCACAAACCGTTGCCATTGACGACGAACCGTTCGATTCCAAAATGTCGCTGACCAATCTGATTGTGTAAGGACACTCTTCTTCCGACGGCAATACTTGTTTCAATGCTCTCATTGCAAGGTTTCCGTGTCCGATCTCTCTTCTCGAAGTGCTGCCCGCACGTTTTACTTCACCTGTTGCAAATCCGGGGAAGTTGTAGTGGAGAATAAATCGGTTCTTGCCCTCAATCATTGCTCCGTCTATGATTTGTTCATCGAGCTTTGTGCCGAGTGTACAAGTCGAAAGCGACTGAGTTTCTCCTCTTGTGAAGATTGCACTTCCGTGAGGAGAAGGAAGGTAATTCACTTCTGCCCATATAGGACGAATTTCGTTTAGTTGTCTGCCGTCAAGTCTCACTCTCTCTTGCAAAACCATGTCTCTCATGGCTTCTTTTTCGGTGTCGTGGAAGTAGCGGTCAATCATGAATGCTTTTTCTTCTGCTTCCTCCTCGCTGAGAGTGGCAATAAATTCTTGCTTTATGGCATCAAAACCTTCGCTTCTTGCACTCTTGGATTTAATTCCCTGATGTGCAAAATCGTAACACTTTTGGTAAACCGCATCGTGAAGTTTTGCTTTCAACTCGGGGTCGTTTTCTTCGTGGCAGTACTCTCTTTTTTGAGTTTTTCCGACCATTTCGGTAAGTTCGTTGAGAGCTTGGCAGTGTATTTTGATAGATGAGTGAGCTGTTTTGAGGGCTTCCAACATTGTGTCTTCCGACACTTCCTTCATTTCGCCCTCAACCATCATTATATTGTCGTATGTTGCAGCCACAATCAAGTCCAATTCGGCTCTTTCCATCTGTTCGTAATCGGGATTGATGACAAACTCATTGTCAATCAAGGCTACACGACATTCTGACACAGGTCCGTTGAAAGGAATGTCGCTAACAGCCAATGCAGACGAAGCCGCAAGTGCCGCAAGTGCGTCAGGCGGATTGTTCCTATCGCCCGAAATCAAAGTAACCTGCACTTGCACTTCGGCATGGAAGTCATCGGGAAACAGAGGTCTCAACGCTCTGTCTATAAGTCTTGCTATAAGTATTTCGTATTCGCTCGGGCGAGCTTCTCTTTTGAAAAATCCTCCCGGGAAACGACCCATCGACGCATATTTTTCTTGATAATCTACCGTCAATGGCATGAAATCAACATTTTCTCCTACCTCTTTTTTTGCACAAACGGTGGCAAGAATCATAGTATCTCCCATTCTTACCACGGCAGAACCGTCGGCTTGCTTTGCCAACTTGCCCGTTTCGATTTCAATTTCTCTTCCGTCTTCAAGTTTGAAGACCTTTTTTGTTCCTAACATTATTATTTTCTTTCTTTTTTACCTCTTCCAAGCGGAGCCGACTTGGTCTGTTTTCGATTTTTCCTCTAATTTTTGCTCCTTAAACAACACAAAAAGGCAATTAGCCTCTAATTGCCTTTAAGAAATCTCACTTAGTAATCCTCTTAAAATTTTTACTTTCTGATACCCAATTGCTTTATAAGCTCACGATATTTCTCAATATCATTTGCTTTAAGGTAGTCCAACAAACGTCTTCTCTTTCCCACCAAATTAACAAGAGACCTTTTTGTAAACAAGTCCTTGTGGTTTTCCTTAACGTGTTGAGTCAGTTTTTGAATTCTGAACGTGAACAACGCTATTTGAGACTCTGTTGAACCTGTATCAGCTGCATTTTTGCCATATTGAGCAAAAATCTCTTTCTTTTTCTCGGCTGTCAAATACATATCTACCTATACTTAATTTTTGTTTTTAACTAATTCTCTATCTCCCTACGAGTTTGCAAAAGTACAACTATTTTTTGAATTGACAAAATGTTATCTGCTTTTTTCTTTGTGATTTTCGGCAAAAATGAAACGGCGATTTATTTTGACAAACCAGCGTTTTACCTGAATAACTCGCCGCTTTATTTAATCAAAGTGTCGTTTCGCCACAGAATATTTTCTCGCCTTTTCCGCAGAGTACTATATTGCTGAATTTGTCCTTGTTTTTATTAAATTCAACAGATAATTCGCCACCTTTGGCAGAGACTTTGATTGTGTGAAATCCGTCTTCAAACTTCTGCTTTATGCTTGTTGCAAGTGCAGATGCCGTTATTCCCGTTCCGCAAGCCAATGTCTCATCTTCGACACCTCTTTCGTATGTCCTTATCGCTATTTGGTTTTTGCTCTCGGGCTTTACGAAATTGACATTGCAGCCTCCAAATTTGTCAAACCTTTGGTCAAATCGCAGTTTTCTGCCCTCAGAGCAAATGTCCACGCCTTCAAGATTGTCTGTAAAGACCACAAAATGAGATGTTCCGGTGTCAAGGTGCATTCCGTCTTCAAAAAATGTAGGCATTGCGGTATCCGACATTTGCAATCGAACCATATCGCCATCAATCTCCCCGTGGTGAACTCCGTCGGGGGCTTCAAAGCTGCACTTTTTCTCAAACAAGCCAAGCTCCTTGGCAAACGAAACTATACATCTGCCTCCATTGCCGCACATCATGCCGCTTGAACCATCGGGATTGAAAAATCGCATGGCAAAATCCTCCTTATCGCTGTTTTCCAATAGTATCAAACCATCACTGCCAATGCCGAAATGTCTGTTGCAAAGATGTTTTATTTGTTCTGAGTTGAGATTGATTTCTCCTTTGCGGTTGTCGATAAGGATAAAGTCGTTTCCCGCTCCCTGATATTTGTGAAATTTTATCTTCATTTGCTGTTAAATCTGTACAACAAGGTTAGAGAAAGTCGATAGTTGTCAAGTCGGTCTTTGCAAACCTCGTCCTCATATTTTATATTGGTATATTCCACCGATGTGCTGAGAAGAAAATCTTTTGTGAAGTGATAATCCAAACGTGGAGCTATGCGAAAGATATTATCCAAAGCCATTGCACTTCCGTAAGCCTTGTTGTAGTTGCGTGCTTTGTTCTCATGAGAGGCATAACCCACAAAGACAGCAGGAGAGAATCGTCCCCAATTATAGACCACCTCGCACCACAGAGCAGAGATTGCACTTGAAGAATAATTAAAAGGATTATCGGGTGTTTCAAGACTTTGGTCAAACTCGTAGTATCCGCCAAACAGACAATAGTCATTCATGTTTTCACCCCACAGAGCTTGCAGTTTGAAGTTGAGTTTGCTTGTCTTGTAGTTGAAAAAAGCGTTTGCCGCAAAACTTGTCAGCTGCTCGGAGTACTCCTTTCGTGGTTGTATAACCTTTGCTTCGCCCGTAAATCCTGCCAAGATACCATTGTGATGAAATTGCAACTGCAAGTTGAACTCGGGTATCATCGTTCGAGATTGCTGAGTGTAGTCTCTTTTGTTCTCTATACCCACCGTGGCATAATCCCTTTGCCAGCCCAACGAACCCACAAGGCTTATCAGAGAGCAGGGAGAGTAATCCAAACGAATGTGATTGAGCCTTGCGAAAGGGTGGAAGGGAGTTCCGTTGTTCAAGTCTTGCATTTGAGGCATCATTTCCGGAACACAGAACACACTCCAACCATGTCCGGCAGTCAGTGCAAAGACATCTTCCCACATCATCTTGACATTTGCCTGCCTAAGCCTCAAAAGGTGAATGTTGGCATCGCTTTGTCCGGTAAAATCCGTCTCTATGTTTCCCACAACCTTTGCTCCCAAAACATCATCGAGACGAATTTTTGCACCAAAACGAGTGGTTGCCGCCGAAAAGTTGTGATTCCAACTGTCGTTGAGGTCTTCGCCCGAAGGCGTAAAGTCGGGTGCGAGAGGGTAAAGGCACAAAAGTCCGTCTCTTGCCCCTGCACACTGACGAGAATTGACGAAGTACTGCGGACTTATCCAGCCATAAAATTCAAAATCGTAGCTCTTTTGTTGGGCAAAGCCGCCAAGGCTGCACATCAAAAGACATATTGTCAAAAAAAATCTTTGTTTCATCTTCGCAAAGTAAAGCATCGGTTACTTCTTCTTCATGTTTGCAATCGACAAAATGATACCCAAGGCAACGCCGAGCAAAGCTGCAAACAATACTCTGAACTGTGGAGGCAACAAGAAAGTGATTGTGTGAGCAGGATACCAGAAAAACGGAATGGTCTTCATGAAAACGAAGTTCCATTGAACCTTCCAATTCAAGTTTTCAAAAATCTGACCGAACGGAATGGGAGAGAAGAAGCCCTTGAGCGTTCCTCCGGTTGCCAAAATGTGAGTGTCGGTCATTTTGTGTATCGTCATAAAGACAGGAGCAAAGAATGTGTTCATCAAAACCGACACACAAGCAGCATACAACAACCTTATACCGAAAGGTTCGCCACCTATGGTTTGGTTATTCAGTTCGAGACCAAAGTAAGACAAAAGATTGAACGTTCCCGAAGAGAAAATGCCCATTGCAATGGTGATTGCAACGCCCAATACTCCCCAAACCAAAGCACGAGGCATGATTCCAAATCCCTTTTGGTTGTAAACCCCTTTGCTTATTCTCAAACCAATACACTCACCGACCGTTGCCAAAACACCGAACTTCAAAAACGCCAACACAAAGTAACGCCAATCGTGTGCCTTGCTCCAAGACATAAACCAAGTGTTCAAAGGCTCTACAACAAAAAACAGAGCCACAACGACCGCACAAGCAGCAATAAAAATCAAGTCTTTTTTCTTCATCTTCTTTTCTTTTTGCAAAAACAAACCCTTGGGGAAATTGACGAGCGATTTCCCTCAAAAGGCATCATTAAACCATTAAAATAATTACTTTTCTTCCTCTTTTTTTGCTTGGAGTTCTCTGCTTTTTTCTTTCTCGAAGGCAGATACCTTGGAAGCCAAAGAACACACCAAGATAACCAAGTAGCAAAGTATTCCTATGACAACAACAAGTCCCAACCAGAACTTAAAGTTTACGCTTTCGGGATAGTATTGAAATACCCACATCACGATGATTAACACAGCTGCAATGACTGCTTTCAATACGCTTTTCAAAAAAAACTTATTCATTATTCAAAATGCAATTTTCTTATTTCAAAAATTGCCGCAAAGTTACGACAATTATCTATATTTCTACACTCAAAAGGTCGAATTGTTTGCCGAAAGGACATTTTCGTTTTGCCGAATTAAATCCGAGATTTTGACCATTCGGATACATCATTCTGCTTTTTAATGTCCGATAACTTTGACTAATCAGGCATTTTTGTACCTGAGCCACTTCCAAATCTCATTATATGTGATTTTTTTGCCATACATCAGTATTGCAGTCTTGTAAATCTTTGCCGCAATCGCAACACACAGCACAATCGTTACAATCATAAGACCTACCGAAATGGCAAGTTGCCATACCGGAACACCGAAAGGTATTCTCACCATCATGGCAACAGGGGAGGTAAATGGTATCACAGAGAGCCAAAAGGCTGCCGAACCGGAAGGGTTTTCCATTACCATTGGCAGAGAGACTATTGCAATAATCATAGGAATGGTAACCGGCAGGGTGAACTGCTGTCCGTCTGTGTCAATGTCAATAAGCGAACCTATGGCACCAAAGAGTGATGCGTAGAGGAAGTAGCCTGCAATGAAGAAGAAAAGGAACATTCCTATAACAAGAGGATAGTTAATAGCCATAAGCCCTTGCATCAATTCGTTTGCCTCACTGCTTTCGACAGAGTTTAGTTTATCTACGGTGATTACTCTTTCGTTTACCGTGATTTGCTCTTGCTCGGCAGGGGCAAAAAGCTCAGGCGATGCAGCCTGCACAAAGGATATGATGCCGACGGTAAGCACAACCCACATTGCAAATTGAGTAAGTCCGACCAAGGCAATGGCAATAAGTTTTCCCATAAGTAGCTGAACAGGTTTGACACTTGATACCAACACTTCCACAATTCGATTGGTCTTTTCTTCGCTCACGCCTTTCATTACCATTGAACCAAAGATAAAGATGAACATATATATAAGGAAGCCACCAACTGCTCCGAGTATGGTCTTGATTTCGTTGAACGAACTCTCTCCTGTAAGTATGTTTTTGGTATAAAAGTCAATCGTAGGGTTGTTTATCCATTCTATTTGCTTTTCATTCATGCCGTAATCGTACTGAAGAATGCTGTTTCTGAGTATGTTCAAAATCTGATTTTTGGTTTGCTCCTGCACTTTCAGCCCGGGTTCGTTCTCTCCATAGTACAGAAAACTCTTAATCGGAGGATTGTCGCTTGTAGAGACTATCTCCAACACAGCATCGCAGGAGTTGTCTTTGAGAATTTTTTGAGCTGCTTCAATATCGTCGGAGTAGGTGTAATGTACAGCGTCGTCCGACTTGAATTTGTTTTTGAAAATGGCGACCGACTTGTCGTCCAATCTCTCTGCCGTGGCATCAACAACGATTATTTCGCTCCTCGATTCTCCTGTTTGTTGCAAAAGAACCGGTACAACCAACAAAGCACAAATCATTAGCGGACCCAAAATCGTCATTACGACAAACGACTTTTTTCTTACCCTCGAAAGGTATTCTCGTTTGATTATTATTTTTGTCTTATTCATTGCTTTTTACGGTTTTTATGAAAATCTCATTCATTGAAGGCAAGACTTCCCTATATGAGAGCAAGTCTGTTTGTTTCATCACCTCGCTTATCAATTCTGCATTCTTACCTTGTGGAATTTTTATCTTGAAAATTGAGTTGCGGTCGGTGGTTTGCTGCTCAATAATCTCATATTCTCTGCTCAGATTGAGCATTTCGGTTTTCGGAGTGATAATCTCGAAGATGTTTTCGCAGAAGCTCTGTTTGATTTGTTCAACCCTGCCCTCCAAAATGTTCTTTGCCTTGTTGATAAGGACAATTCTGTCGCATATCTCTTCAACCGAAGCCATATTGTGGGTCGAAAAAATGATTGTTGCACCATTGTTGCGAAGAGAAAGGATTTCTTGCTTCAACAGCTCTGCATTCACAGGGTCAAATCCGCTGAAAGGCTCATCAAATATCAGCAACTTGGGTTCGTGAAGTATGGTGGTTATGAACTGAATTTTCTGTGCCATACCCTTGGACAGCTCTTCCAATTTCTTGTCCCACCAAGATGTGATTTCAAACTTTTCAAACCAATACTCCAATTTGCGTTTGGCTTCTTTGGGTTCTAATCCTTTCAGTTCGGCAAGGTACATTGCCTGCTCAGATACTTTCATCTTTTTGTACAAACCTCTCTCCTCCGGCATATAACCAATGTTTGTTGTGTCGCTCTCTCTTATCGGGTGGTCAAAGAAAAGAATTTTGCCGCTGTCGGGGGCGGTGATTTGGTTTATCATGCGGATAAGGGTTGTCTTTCCTGCACCGTTCGGACCCAAAAGCCCGAACACTTCGCCTTGTTCAACTTTCATCGAAACCTTGTCGAGTGCAAGGTGATTGGAATAGCGTTTGCTTACTTCTATTGTTTCTAATATAGACATTGACTTGTTGATTTGTTGTCGGTTAATTGTCTTTCAGGCAACGGACACTTCGCCCGAATGCCCTGAAACCGAAAATGCTTATATTGGTTGTAATATCGTTTTTGTTGAAGTCAATACAAGAGGAAGTGCCTCGGCTTATTGCATCAGCTCCCCAATAGTATCCTCTTGTTCCGACGTGCTGAAAGTTGCCGGTATAGGCATTTCTCAGACCCGCAGCGGGGAGAAGTAATTGTCCGTTGGCAATCGAGAGGTAATAAAAGCCCTCTTGTGATGTTTTTACCTCATATCCGAGATTTAACAACGCCCTCCATTCTCTTTCGGTCGGCAGTCTGTATCCGCAAGGGCAGGGATTTGTCAATCCGTTTTCTCCCTTCCAAAGGTCATCATCGCTGTTTTGCATCCAATCGTTGGCTTTTTTTTCATCGACAATGAAGAGCGAGTGATTGGTATTGTAGGTTTTGGAAAGCGAAAGTGTGGTGTCGGAAGAACGTTTCTCGTGTCCGTCGGTTGCTCTTCCCCATTGATAAAGGTCGCCCCAAGAGTCGGTGCTGCCCACATAGTCGCTTGTTGCACCAAGATTTCTATCCAAAAAAATCAATTCGCCTTCCGAGGTCTTGATTGGAGGTAATTCGTAGTAGCGATACTTTCCGTTTTCGGTTACAATAGGCTTTGCAAAGTTGTCATCGTAGTTTTGGGCAAACAAACCGGACAAAACACAAAATAATATGCCTATTGTACAAAGCAACTTTTTGAACATAACTTATGACAATGTGTTGTAATCAATCAATAACGTCTGCAAAGGTAGCACTTTTTCTGCTAAAAATGCATTTTTTTTGGCGTTTGACTGTAAGATTTTGCTATCTTTGCCGTCTAAGAGTTTAGATAATTGATTGTAAAACCAAAAAAACAGATTTAACATTATGAAGAAAATTTTCGTTTTTGCAGCTGCTTTGATTTTTGCAGGTGCAGTATCGATGGCTCAAGAGCCTGTTAAGAAGTCGCAAGAACCTCAAAAGACAGAAAAAACTTGTTGCAGCAAAGACAAAAAAGCTGAACACAAGTGCAGCGGCGATTGCAAAAAACACCAACAAGCAGCAACCCAAAAGGCTGACAAGGCTTGTTGCAGCAAAGACAAGAAGACTGAGGCTCACAAGTGTAGCGGAAATTGCAAGGACCACCAGAAAGATGCAACTAAAAAGTGCAGTGGCGATTGCAAGAACCACAAATAAGAGCTAAAACAATAAGTTGCAATCTTGAATTAAGCGGCAACGGCAAAGCAAATTTCCTTTTTGTCGTTGCTGTTTTTTCAATTTGATGGAACAAGAGCTTGAAATAGCACGAAGGATAGCTTCAAACGACAAGGTAGCTTTCAGAGAATTGTTTGACAAGTACCAATCGGAGGTCTTGAAACTTTGCTATGCAATGATAAGAGACAAAGATGATGCCGAAGATATTACGCAAGAGGTTTTTGTCGAGGTGTTTTGTTCCATTGGTTCATACAAGGGTAAATCTAAACTCTCTACATGGATTTACAGAATAGCGGTAAATAAATCAATTAACTTCATAAGGAAACAAAAGATACGCAGGCTGTTTGCCACAAAAGAGAAAAGAACTACTGACAATAGTACAAATGTGGGTTCGGATTGGACTTTGAGAGACCGACAATACAAAGAATATCTTGACAAAGCTCTTTCCAATTTGCCCGAAAAGCAACGCACGGCTTTTGTTCTCTATATGTACGAAGAGTTACCTCAAAAAGAAATTGCTGCAATCATGAATTGTTCGATTTCTGTGGTCGAAGTGTCGATACACAGGGCGAGAAAATCTATCGAAAAGTATATACAATCATTTGACAAGGAACTTTTGACATGAAAAATTTGGAAGATTTTATAGCGAAAGACAGAGTGCAGACAACAAACAAAGATATGTTTGAGACAATATGTGCTTTGGCAGAAAAACGAAAAAGAGAAAACACCCCGAAAGGGCTTTCGGTTGTTGTTGCGGTGTTGTGTTGCATAGTCGTAACGCTGAGCGTGTTTAATGTTTTTGCAACTTATGACAAGACAACAGCCCAAACAGCTTTGCAACAAGAGAGCGAAGAGTTTCAAGTCTTTGCACAAGACAACTATTTTGACATTTTGTCCGATTATTATCCCGAAGAATTGATACAAGAGTAAGAGAACGAAAATGAAAAAGACGTATTCGATAATAGTGTTGGCGTTGCTGATAGTTTTGACCGGAGTTAATTTGTGGATTATGCTCTCGGGAAAGCATGAATGTCCGAGCCAATGCCATTCTTCTGAGAACAATGCTTGCTATCTCAGCAAGACAATGTCGTTGAATGAAGAACAAAAAGAGAAATATAACAAGATAAAGCAACACTATCAGCAACAGGCTATTTTGGTTGCCGATTCTCTGCACATAAGTCAGGAATGTTTGATGCGAGAGCTTATGAAATCGGACAGAGACAGCCTTACAATAGCACAGATAGAAGCAAAGATTTCCTCATGTCAGTCTATGTTGTTGCATCTTTCGGTTGAACAATACTACCAAATAAGAGATATTTTGTCCCCGGAGCAAATTCCCCAACTCAACAAGCTGTTTGCACAAATCCTTATCTGTCGTCCGACTTGCAATCACAGAGACGACGATGCCGGGACTATACCCCACTTGGAATAGAACAACAAAAAAAGAGGAGAACATAAAGAACTCCTCTTTTTTTTGTCGAAACTTGTCTTCTTAGAACGGAAGATCGTTTTCCTCACTCATGTCATTGCCACCTCCAAAGTTGTTGAAACTTGGAGTAGGTTGTCCTTGAGCTGCATCGGGATAGACCGGTTGGGCAGGCTGTTGTTGCACCTGAGCCGGCTGAGCGGGATTTGCAAACTGTTGAGGTTGCTGTTGAGGATATGGTTGCTGCTGATAAACAGGCTGCGTATAGCCCGGTTGGTAAGCAGGCTGTTGGTATGGTTGTTGATACATACCGTTTGGCACAACCGTCTCAACTCTGAAACAACTCAAATCGGTGTACCAACGTTCCTGATACTCCCTCGAACGAATAGAAAAATTCACTTTGACCTGTGAACCCAGCGGAATGTTCTTTGCCATATTTATTTTGTTTTCGCCAAAAAGAGTGAAAGCAGCATTTTGAGGATATTCTCCGTCTTGGTATTCAATAACAAATCCACCTCTTATCCACGTACCTTTTTCCGTAGTACCCGATTGTTCGGGCAAAATCTTGATTAACTTTCCTATAATTTCCATCTTTACGCCTTATGTTTTTTGATTATTTATTCTCTTTCCTTACTTCTTGAGCCACATATCAAGCCAATCAAAGAAGTTTCTCTGCCATAGTATTCCGTTTTGAGGCTTCAACACCCAGTGTGTTTCGTCAGGGAAATACAAATAGCGGGCAGGTATCCCTCTTATCACTGCTGCATTGTATGCTGCCATACCTTGCGAAGCCACAATTCTGAAATCGAACTCCGAGTGTATCACCATAAGAGGAGTATCCCACTTATCGACAAACAAGTGCGGAGAGTTGGCATAAGACCTTTGAGCAGTCTTGTTGTCCTTTTCCCAATAAGCTCCGCCCAAGTCCCAATTTACAAACCACATCTCTTCGGTTTCCAAGTATTGTTGCTCCAAGTTGAACATTCCGTTGTGAGCAATGAAACATTTGAAACGCTTGTCATGATGTCCTGCAAGCCAATAGACCGAAAAGCCACCGAAACTTGCACCCACAGCTCCAAGTCTGTCCTTATCGACATAGCTTTCCTTACACATTTGGTCAATAGCCGTCAAGTAATCTTTCATACATTGTCCGCCGTAGTCGCCGCTTATCTGTTCGTTCCATTGCTGTCCGAAGCCGGGAAGTCCGCGACGATTTGGAGCAACGATGATATAGCCGTGCGAAGCCATGATTTGGAAGTTCCACCTATAAGACCAGAATTGAGAAACGGTCGATTGAGGACCTCCCTCGCAGTAAAGGAGTGTAGGATATGACTTTGTGGAATCAAAATCAGGCGGATAGATAACCCAAGTCTGCAAATCCTTGCCGTCGGTTGCCTTAAACCAACGCTCTTCGACCTTGCCCCACTTGATTTTTGCCATAAGCTCATCGTTGCAAGTCGAAATTTTCTTCTGCTCTTGCGTTTTCTCATCAACAGCCCAAATCTCGATAGGGTGAGACATACTCATATTTTGAGCAATCAGCTTGCCACCCTCTGCAAAGTCCACCGAAGTATAGTCATGTACCCCCGAGGTGATTTGTTTAATCGCTTTGTCTGCCAAGTTTATCTTATAGATATTATCAACTGCATGAAAATCCGAAACAAAGTAAATCCATTTGTCATCGTTTGAGAACTTCAATCCTCCCACGTTTTGGTCAAAGTCGGGTGTCATGTACTCTGTCTTTCCGCTCTCAAAGCTATGAACCATCAATCTTATCTTGTCTGCCTCATAACCGTCTCTTTCCATGCTCTCCCATGCAATCATTTTTCCGTCATGAGAGAAAACAGGGTTTTGGTCATAGCCCATCATGCCCTCCGAAAGATTGGTGGTTGTCTTGTTTTCAATATTATACAAATAGATGTCCGAATTTGTCGAGAAGGCATACTCTTTACCTACTTTCTTTCGACAAGTGTAAGCAATGGATTTGCTGTCGGGACTCCAAGCAATTTGTTCCATGCCTCCCCAAGGACGCATTGGAGACTCAAACTCGGTTTCTGCCAAAATGTTCACTCCTTCCGATACCTTTTTGCCGTCAAAGTCTGCAACAAAAGGCTGAGGTATTGCATCAACCCAGTTGTCCCAGTGTCTGTAAGCAAGGTCATCGTTTATTCTTCCGGTTGTTTTGTCCAAACCTTCTTTGAGCTTTGCATACTTGTCTTTCTTTGGCACAGCTCTTACATACACAATCTTCTTTCCGTCGGGAGAGTAAGAGAAGCCCTCCAAGTCTCCCTCTTTGAAGTCGGAGATTTGAGTACGGTCGCTGCCGTCGGGGTTCATCTCATAGATGTTTACACCATTTTCGTCGGCATAAATGAAACCAATCTTGTCGCCTTTGGGATTCCAAATTGCGTTCCATTCGCTCGAAGCAGTGGTTGTGAGCCTCTGCACATCGCTTCCGTCGATGTTCATCGAGTAAATTTCGGTATTACCCTTGTTCTCACTTATACTATAATAGGTGAGGGTGTAGAGAACTCTCTTGCCGTCGGGAGATACCGACACCTCGCCAATTCTGCCAAAGCTCCAAAGAGCCTCGGGCGACAACTTGCCGTCCTTAATCTCAATTTCGGGTTTGTCAATTACATTCTTGTCCTGCTCGGGACGCTTCTTGCAGGCTGAAAATGCCAACAAGGCAACCGCAGCCAAAATAATTATTCTGTTTTTCATCATCGTGATTTATTATTTGCTTGTTGTTAAACGATTAAATTGATTGTCTATATTTGGTAAAAGAAATATTTCTTGATTTCTTTGGAAAGAAAACCTCTGTCGAGTTGGTCGGAGGCTTCGCAAATCTCCCTTACGCTTCCGTCCTTGTACAATATGTTTATGCCGGTGTCGAGAAAGTTGTATGCCTTGTTGTGCAGTTGGTCTGTTGCCGTAAAGTAGCGTTGCTCTTCGGGACTTTCGTAACGACAAAGACGCCTCATCTGCTCTTGTGAGAAAGGTTCGTTCTGAATGATAATCTTTCCGAGACGACGATTGACCAACGACTGAGAGAGAAAGCTCAAAATCTTGTCGGGGTGCAAAGTCCAAGTCTTTATGCTGCTCCAAATGTCCGAATCGTCCAACAAAACGAAATGTTTCACCGCCTGAGCGTCTTGCTTTGTTCTCATGCCATTTGAGAGAAAGTAAGCAAGGTGAGAACTTACAGGGTAAAGCTCGGTGTGCAACCTGCCTTCGGTCTGCAAATCCCTTGCACGCATCAAAATGTTCTTCATAAGATTGTCGGCAGCCACCACAGTTTTGTGCATATATACCTGCCAATACATCAGACGTCTGGAAATGATAAACTTCTCTATCGAATACACACCCTTTTCATCAACCATCAGCTCACCGCCCCACACATTGAACATCTTCAAAATACGTTCTGTGCCGATGACCCCCTCGCTCACTCCCGTAAAGAAACTATCACGTGTAAGATAGTCAAGCCTGTCGGTATCGACCTGAGAAGAAACCAACTGATGAAGAAACTGTTTGGGATAAGTCCCTGCGAAGATTTGGCGGGCTGTCTCGCTCACAGAGAGCTTCTGCATGAAAAGATACGACAAATCCTCATGGGAACAATCAAAAAAGAAATGCTCCAAGCAATGAGAAAAAGGCGAGTGTCCCACATCGTGCAACAAGATTGCAATCAAAGCACCATTGTATTCGCTTTCGGTAATCTCCACACCCTTTTGCCTCAACACCTCCAACGCCTGCACCATAAGGTGCATTGCACCCAACGAATGCGAAAACCTGCTGTGTTCAGCCCCCGGATAAACAAGGTTGCTAAGCCCCAACTGCTTGATACGGCGAAGCCTCTGCACAAAAGAACTCTGTACAATGTCAAACAGCTCCTCGTTTGGAATGTTGATAAAACCATATACGGGGTCGTTGATTATCTTTTTCTTGTTTTGGACGTCCATTTCAGTTTGCAAAGTTACTACTTCGCCGCAACAAAAACAAAAACCCGAAGAAAAAAACGCAAATTAAGCCCCAATCAACTCTTTGTTTTGACAAAATAAAAACGCTCTTTCAGCCAACCTGATTGCCTATATCTTCTTGTTAGTTGATCGGAATATCCGTTCTTCTTTAACCAATCAGAAAAATAAAGACCATTCTTTCTGCCCGAAATGAGGAGTTGGTTTAACTTGCTTTGATATTCTAAACCCATGGTTTATGATATTTGATTATCTTCAACTTGCAAAGATATAACTTTTCGCTTTAATAGTGCAAATTTTATTCGATAATTCAGGAAAAATCGCATTACGCAGAAGTAGAGAAGTAACTCTTTTGCCACTTGCAGGGCAAAAGAGTTACAATGAGGTATGCTTTTAGTCTGAAAAGTTAAATAATAACTTCTTTCTGTATTTTTCGACGATAAAAATCAAGGATTTTAAGCGAAGATTTCAAGTCGATTTCTCACCTGTTTTGAGAGCAAAATGAGGGTTTTTAGAGTGGAGTTTCACTCTTGCTTCAACAACATAAGGGTTTTTGCTCACTAACACGAAGTCTTTTTGAAAAAAGACGAAGTGTTAGCACACAAAAGACGAAGGATTAGTGAGCTTAAGTCTTTGTCTTTTTTCAAAAAGATGCAGTCTTATTTTACCCACATCAACACTTACTTTCCTCAAATCAGCACTTATTTTGCAAATACTTGAAACTCAAAATGATTACTAAACGCTCAAATACTCGCAAAAATCGACCCCGACACTGACCGACCTCAAAAAATCGCCGGCATTTCGGCTTAAAAGACCTCTAAATGTTAAATAATTTGCTTGCGGAAAGTTAATTGGTATTGCGAAATGCAAAACGATAACAACTTTTCTCCGAATAAACGATAGAAAGTAGGCATCGACAAAAAGAAATAAACTCTCAGCTTTTAAATACAACATCACAATTCGAGTTCAAATAGGATGCTTTTGTTAGGATTACCCCAAAAATAAAAGAGTTAAAAGCCACGGAAGATTGCATGATTAAAGCCGAATTTTGTATCCAATCAAGCGATTGCAATACAAATTGAATTTATTAAAATTTTGCAAGTCTGGATAAAAGTTGTATCTTCGCGGGGTGAAAAATTATTGAAATTATGAGATACGCTTCAGATAATGTTGTTTTGATTGGGAAAAATAATTTGGATACTTTGCCCATGCTTCCTTTTAGCTGTTAATAGGGTTGTGAAGTCAAAAGCGATTTATTTATAACTTAGGTAGCATGGGTGGTTGTAATCGCGCAACTATAAAATTGAATACAGATTAAAAAAAGACATTTTAGTCAATATTCATTGATTTTGAATTGTAATGGACAAAGAAAAGACGCAAAAGTTTTAATTATCCTAAAATCCGCAAGCAATCTCAATGGCAATCTCAATTGCAGTAAAGAGCTTGAACACTATGCATCATGATAGTATGAGCGTGAATTTTGTCCG
>SFPR01000059.1 GCA_004551865.1 Bacteroidales bacterium | reverse complement strand
TTTTCATGCACTTTCCAAACCCAAACAGCAAGAGTTTACACCCTTGCAGATAGTTGATTTTCAAACTCTTCATTTTGTTCCGAATAGAACGGCGTTTTGTTGATGTCAAAACGCCGATTTATTTTCGCAAAACGGCGTTTCGTCAGAACAGATCGGCGTTTTGATTTTTGCAAGCAGGATTGCCAACCGCCACCCACGCCCGCAGGGTAAGCAATTCCAAGGCAAAGTCTCGACTATGTGGCAGATGACATTAGTGAGACCTTGTTAAACCGGGAGGCGGAGGTATGATTACACTATTTCACGAATCTTACATATCAGTTCAAGCCCCTCTTGTAAAGTTGGGAAGAAAGAAAGTGGATTTCGGACAAGGATTTTACCTTACCAACCTTCGCAAGCAAGCTGAGGCATGGGCAAAAACAATAGCTGAAAGGAAAGGTCGCAACACTCAACCTGCGGTTGCGACTTTTTTGTTTGGCAAAAGGGCTTTGCTATCAGAGGGTTTGGGCTATCAGACGCTCTACTATGCGGCTCATCTTGTTGCCTGCTTTTGCAACTCCTTCAAGTACTTCTTCGTGTGTGCAGTCTTGCTGATTGTCTTCTCTGAATACGTTGCTTATCACGCTCATACCAAATACTCTCATGCCGCTGTGTGAGGCGACTATCACTTCGGGAACGGTACTCATGCCGACTGTGTCTGCCCCTATGGTGCGAAAGTATTTGTATTCGGCAGGGGTTTCAAAGCTCGGTCCTGTTGTTCCTATATATACGCCTTCTCGAAGTGTGATGCCAAGTTCTCGGGCTATCGTTTTGGCTTTGTCTCTCAGTTGTTTGTCATAGACAGTACTCATTGGCGGAAAGCGTACTCCGAGCCTTTCGTCGTTTGGTCCTATCAAAGGATTTGGCATTGTGTTGATATGGTCTTTGATAATCATTATGTCGCCTGTTTCAAACTCAGGATTGACCGCTCCCGAAGCATTGGTTACTATAAGCACTCTAACTCCCAAGGCTTTCATCACTCTGACGGGAAAGGTTACTTGCTGCATTGAGTAGCCCTCATAGTAGTGAAACCTGCCCTGCATACAGACGATTTGTTTGTTTGCCATGGTGCCGAAAAGCAATTCGCCTTTGTGTCCTTTGACTGTCGAAAGCGGAAAGTTGGGAATGGATTTGTAGCTTATTCGTCGGGCGATGTTCATTCCCTCTGCAAAGTTGCCCAAACCGCTACCGAGTATCACTCCTATTTGTGGTAGTTCGTCGATTTGTGATTTGAGGTATTCTGCCGTTTGATTGATTTTATCGTACATAGGTCTTGTTTTATTTGGTTTATGATTGTCTGATTGTTTTGAGGATATTGGCTGATTGTTGTCTCTATTGGCAAAACATAGAGCGGAAGGGGGAAGTGCAAAAGGCGGCTTGCGTCTTTTTCGGTGGTAAGGAGTATGGTGTTTTCGGTTTTTGTGCTTTCGTATATGGTTGTTATTCGCTTTATGTCTTTGTTTGAAAAGGCGTGGTGGTCGCCAAAAATTATGGTTTTCAAAAGGTGTGTTTGCGATTTGAGGTGTTCGACAAGTGGTTTGGGATTTGCTATGCCGCTTATCAGGATTACCTCATGGGTTTTGAGGTCGGTCGTTATGTTTTTGTTGTCTGCAAGATAGGGGTCTTTGTAGCAAATGTGCGAAAAGAAGACTTTTTGATTTGGAAGGGGGTCTATGCGGCCGACAAAGTCTTTCTGCTGTTGCAAATCTATATGAGGACACTTGGTTATCACTATATAGTCGGCTCTCTTGCTGCCTTGGGGGTATTCTCTCAAAAGTCCGAACGGCATGACCTTGTCCGAAAAAAATGGTCGCGAGTATTCACTCAGCAGTATGTTGATGTCTCTTGATACATAGCGGTGTTGATAGGCATCGTCGAGCAATACAAGGTCTATTTGGGGGTAGTGCCTTTCTATGTGTTCGATTGCGGTGTTGCGGTCTTTGCAAACCACAAATAAAACCTGCGGAAACTTTTTTGACATCTGCAAGGGTTCGTCTCCAAACTCCTCTGCCGTGCCATTGGGGCTTACTATTTGCAGTCCCTTGCTCTTTCTGCCATAGCCTCTCGAAACAACTGCAATGTTATATTCGGAACTGAGGTTTGTGAGAAGGTGTTCGACAAAGGGGGTTTTGCCCGTTCCTCCCACTTTGAGGTTGCCTACTCCTATGGTAAGCAGAGAGTGGGTCTGTGTTTTCAAAACTCCGCAATCGAAGAGCTTGTTTCTCAAATATGTAATCAAACCATACATAGGTCGAAATGTCAATTACAGTTGTTCACCCACAGATATAATCCGTCAAAATAGGTACAATAGGTATATAAAAGGCGTTTTGCGGCACTGCCCTCAAGAGGTGAACCGTCATAATAGATATATTGTGAACCGCACTTGGGGCAATAGAGCAGCACATTGTTGGTTTCATCGACTTGAAGGCGACCATGGCAGTTTTTTGCAACACAAGTACGCTCAAAAGCGATAAACTCGTCCCAGCTTTTGCGAAAAACCACAACTCCTCTCGCTCCTCCCTCAAAGTATTCCCAGCCTCTGTGTCCGTAATTGAGGTTGTAATACTCCGAACTCTCGGGGTCTATGTAGAAATTCACATAAGCATAGTCGGGATATTCGTCCGAACAAGACGAAAACGCAACTGCAACCAAGCAAAGCAAAAGAAAAACAAGCCTTTTCATCAATCAAAAGAACGCTTACTGACCGCTGTATATTGCAGTAAGGCAGACATCTGCCACTATTTTGAGCGTTCTGCGGTCGATTTGCTCCATATCGTCTTTCAAGGTGTGCCAATAGGGGAAGAAACTGCCGGCAACACCGTTTTGAACAATGTCTATCATCGGTATTTTGGCAATTTGATTGACCCACACATGATCGTCCATTATGGGATAGGTCTTTTCGCTGACAAAAATGTCCGAATAGCCCTTTGCAGAAGCTATGTCCCAAATTTTATTCATTGTTGAGGAAGCATAATACATTGATTGTGCTTCTTTGGTAAAGCGTGCGTTTTTGTATCCTACCATATCCAACAAAATGCCATAGTCTGCCCGATAGAAAGGAGTGTGAGGATTTTTTGCCCAATGTTGAGAGCCAAGACACCAATCGCTTTGGTCTTCTATCTCTACGTCGGACCACTGAGGCGAACCTTGGTCTTCGAGGTCAAAAAGCACTATGTCCAAGCCTTGTTTGCAGGCTTTGGTTTTGAACACTCTCGCAATCTCCATCAGAACGCCCACTCCGCTTGCTCCGTCGTTTGCTCCGAGTATGGGAGTGTGGTGATTTGCCTCTTCGGGGTCATGATCTGCCCACAGACGACTGTCCCAGTGAGCAGCCATCAGCACTCTTGTTTCGCTATCGGGGTTAAATGAGGCGATAATATTGCGTCCCTCAACCGTGTTTCCGTTCCACAGAGTGGCAGAAAAGCTCTGCACGATAACAGTGTCGGCATATTGTTTCATAAATCCAATTATATAGTCGCCACAATCTTTTGCCGCTTTGCTATTTGGCACTCTCGGACCAAAATCACACTGTGCCTTCACATAAGCATAGGCACTGTCGGCACTAAATTGAGGTATGTCTATCTTGGAATAGTCTTCCGTTGTGCCGACAGAAGTGCTTTGTTTTTTGCCACAAGAAAAGCATAGTGTCAAAACGGCTGCAAACATCAACAAAATTCCGACTTTCTTTGTTTGGTTCATCGTTTTTATCTTTTTAATGGACAATTTGTCTAATCTAAGCTCCATGTTGCTCCTTCTTTTCCGTCTTTGATTGTGATGCCTGCCTTTGCAAGGGCGTCTCTTATCATGTCGCTCTTTGCCCAGTCTTTGTTTGCTCTTGCTTGGCTGCGAAGTGAGAGGATTACATCCATCAAAGAGTTTATCAAGTTGGCAGAATTGTCGGTTTGTTCGCTTTTCATTCCGAGTATATCGCCAAAAATGGTGTCAAAGTCGGCTTTCAAGCGTTCTTTGTCTTCTTGTGTGAGGGTTTCTTTCTTGTCTGAGACAAGGTTTATCAAGCGTGAGGCTTCAAACATCTCGGCTATGGCAACCGGTGTGTTGAAATCGTCGCACATTGCTTCGATACATTTTGAAAAGACTGCATCAAAATCGACGCTCGAGGTGTTTGAAACCGGCAATGTGTCAATTTTTTTCTGTGCTTCAAAGAGTTTTTTCATTCCCTTTTCGGCTGCCGTGAGTGCTTCGTTGGAAAAGTCGAGGGTCGAGCGATAGTGTGCCTGCAAAATGAAGAAACGAATCGTCATCGGGCTGTATGCCTTGTCCAACTTTTCGTGTTCTCCTGCAAAAAACTCATTGAGGGTTATGAAGTTGCCGAGGCTCTTTCCCATCTTTTGACCTCCGATTGTTATCATGTTGTTGTGCAACCAGTATTTGGCAGGTTCGCAACCAAAAGCACAGACGCTTTGAGCTATTTCGCTCTCATGGTGCGGAAAGAGCAAGTCTAAGCCTCCTCCGTGTATGTCAAATTGTTTTCCGAGGTACTTTCTGCTCATTGCAGTACACTCTAAATGCCATCCGGGAAAGCCTTCGCTCCAAGGAGAGGGCCAACGCATTATGTGTTCGGGCGATGCTTTCTTCCAAAGTGCAAAATCGGCAGGGTTTCTTTTTTCGCTTTGTCCGTCCAACTCCCTTGTGTTGGAAATCATTTCGTCAATCACTCTGTGCGAAAGTATGCCATACTTGTGGGTTTCGTTGTTATATTTGTTCACATCGAAATATACGCTTCCCTCACTGATGTATGCATAGCCTTTTTCGAGCAATGTTTGAACGATCTCTATCTGTTCGATGATGTGTCCCGTTGCATGGGGCTGTATGTTGGGGCGAAGAACATTCATGCTGTCCATTGCGTCCAAGTATCTCTTTGTATAGTATTGTGCAACCTCCATAGGCTCTAACTGTTCAAGCCTTGCTTTCTTTGCAATCTTGTCTTCGCCCTCGTCGCTGTCGTGTTCGAGGTGTCCGACATCGGTAATGTTTCTCACATATCTGACTTTGTAGCCCAAAAACTTCAAAAATCTGTAAATGGTATCAAA
The DNA here is from genome assembly GCA_004551865.1 of Bacteroidales bacterium. Lineage (GTDB taxonomy): Bacteria > Bacteroidota > Bacteroidia > Bacteroidales > P3 > Onthomorpha. The sequence goes on along the minus strand of SFPR01000059.1, from coordinate 3,569 downwards.
AGTCAGTGCCGACCTTGCGTGTCCCAAGTGAGCATCTCCATAAACGGTTGGTCCGCAAACGTACATTCCCACAAAGGGTGCGTTAAGCGGTTCAAATTGTTCTTTCTTTCTCGTAAGGGTATTATAGACTACCAATTTTGAATTGCTGTTCATATTATATATATTGTTGTTTTTGTTATTCGCATTTAATCCTTTTTACCATTATTCCCACACAAAGCATCGAGATTATTCCCACAAGCAATATCACACTTGCAATATCCGACAGTTGAAGCCCTATCGGAAAAGCGTCAATGACTAAGTTTTGTGTGCCTGTCTTGACAAAGCCGAAGCATTGTTGCAACAAACAGAACAAACTTCCCAAAAGCAGCCCTGCAATGCAACCTATGGAACTCAAAGTAAGCCCGAGAGCAAAAAATATGCTCCTTATTCTCTTTTTTGATGCCCCCATGGAGGTCAAAATCTTGATGTCGTTTTGCTTTATCATCGCAAAGAGCGACACCGACCCCATTACGTTGAAACTTGCAATGAAGACAATGAAGCTCAATATGAGATAGACCGCAAGTTTTTCCGACTTTACTATTTTGAAATAGGCAGGTTCTTGTTCTAAACGGTTTTTTGCCACCATTGTTTGAGGCAAAAGGTCTTGCAATCGCTCTTTTACCCTTTCGGCATTCTCTCCCTGCTTTACAAAAACATAAAGTCCGCTCACAGTATTGGAGTCATAGTCCGACAGTTCTTGTGCAAGAGAAAGGGGAACAAAGACCGTGTTTACATCCATGTCGCCTGCGGTCATGAAACTGCCGCCATAGTTTGCCGAAACGGTGTTTATGTTCTCTTCGGGTACGATTGAGGTGGTTGCATCTTTCTTCAAGCTGCAAAACTTCAAAGACAGGTTCATGTTTTCGGCACCTCTGTCCAATCCCATGTCGAGTGAGAGTGCATAACCGAGGATTGCATTCGGGCTTTCGGCATTCCCCACATCAAACTCTCCAACTCTCATCAGGGTGTCGAAATGGTTGAAAGTGGCAAAGGCGTTTTGAGTTCCTATCAGCTCGACAACCTTTTGCGTATCGAAGAAAGTCATCATCACAGTCTCTTCAAACACTCTCACACAAGCCTCCACGCCTTCTGTGTTCTCAATTTGGCTTATGTCGAGGTCCGAAACCGAAAAGGTTTTGCCCTTTCGGCTCTCGATAAGTATGTCCGGATTGGAATAAGAGAGCATCTTCTCTCCCACCGAACTGAAACCATTAAACACACTCAGCACAACAATCAATGCCATTGAGCAAACTCCAATCCCCACAAGCGATATTAAGGAAATGATATGCACAATTCCTTTGTTCTTCTTGGAAAAGAAATACCGCAATGCAACGAAAAGAGTAAACCTCATGAGATTTATTGTTTAAGCAAACGCTCTATGTTTTCGCTATAATCCAAGCTATCGTCAATAAAGAAGCTCAAATCGGGGATTATTCTAAGCTGATGACGCTCCAAAGCCGCCAATTTCATTCTCAAAAGGGTCTTATTTTGTTCTATCAAGGCAAAAATTTGCTCTGTTTTCGCTCCGCCCAAGGCAAATATGCTCACATAAACCTTTGCTATCGACAAATCTGCCGACACTCTTACCTTTGTGGGAGTAATCATCGCTCCCATAAACAACTTCTTTGCCTCTGTTTGAAAGATAACTCCCATATCTTTCTGTATCAGACGGGCAACCTTTTGCAATCTGTTACTATCCATATTTTGCAAAGATACAATTTCTTTCGTAAAAAGCTCCCAAAATCAGTCCAAAAACAAAAAGAGGACTTTCGCAAAACGAAAATCCTCTCTCCAAAAATTTGAGAACTATGTTCTCAATCGACCTATTGCAAGCCTGCAATGTCCAAATTGGCTAATGTAAACTTGCAAATTTTTTGTGAAAACCGCGATTCCAGCCAAATAAAGCCACTTTTTGCTTGAAAAAAATTTTTAATTTCCTTTGCAGTAATGCGATTTTCTTGCAATTTTACTTGCAATTTTGCTTTTTAATCGCAAAAAAGTTGAATACTTTTGCCTATTTTGTTTCAAGCAAACCAAAATAGCAGGTCATGAAACCTCATAGCACGTCCTGTTTTATTGAACCTCAAAAGAAAGAAACAACAACCAATGATTCAATAGAGCAAAAGCGTTCAATCTATCTTCGATTTTTGCTCTCTTTCAGCACTTCCGGCGGTTGATAATAAGGAAATGAAATCCAAAAAAAGCCCACACCGGCAATCAATTCAAGAACTCTTCGGGATTGTCCAACTTCGACACAAGGTAAGCCCACGAAAAGCTGTCCTTTTCGAGAGTGCGAAAGGTGTATTTTTTGTTTGTCTTGTTGGTAAGTTTGTTTGAGCGGACGCAGGGGTTTATCAATCGGAAATACTTGTAGGGGCAACCAATCTTTTGTGCGAAAGCAGCCATGTCTGTTATCGTGCTGTCGATAACCACTTCCCTATATTCGAGCGGCTGATAGCAGTCTTTCTTTCTCACATTGAAACCATACTGACGAGGATTTTCCATAAGGATTTTGTAGGCGAGTATTCTGTAAACATAGCGTGAGGTTTCGCTGTTGAGGCTCAGCTCCCAATAGTTGTTGCAGTTCTGTTGCTTCATTCGCTGCCTCAAACCATTCTCGCCGCAGTTGTATGCAGCACACGCCAAAGCCCAGCTGCCAAGGCGGCTCTTCGATGCTGTGAGATATTTCACCGCAGCCTTTGTGGCTTTCGGCAAATCGTATCTTTCGTCCCACTCGTTTGTAACCTCCAAGCCGTATTCCTTTGCGGTTGTGGGCATAAACTGCCAAAATCCCGAAGCCTTTGCGGGCGAAGTAACGTCGCTCAAAGCACTTTCGGCAACGGCAAGGTATTTCAAATCGTCGGGAGCGTTCTCTTTGGCAAGCAAACGCTCAATTTCGGGCAGAAATCTGAAAGAGCGTTTCAAGATTAGGAAAGTCGAATTGTGCTGATACATTATCGAAGTAAGCTCTCTGTCCAAAGCCTCCCTGACAAACACATTGTCAAGCGGCACACTCTCGCCGCAAAGAGTGAGACTTTCGGGCAAAGGTGCCGAAAAGTGATGCAGATGTTGCGTTATCATATCCCTATACTGCTGTTCGGCAGTGGGTTTTTGCTTTGCAAAGACAAAAATCTGCAAACAAATCGTAGTGAGGCTCAACACAATGGCAGCAATCGCCAAACCCAAAATCCAATTATTTCTCTTCATGCTTTTCTTCTCTGAGATTCGACTTTGCAAAGGTAGCAAATTTTGCTTTCGGTCTCTATATATAATATGGTATAATCGAGACAAAAAAAACGCAGGAGCGAAACAACTCCGCTCCTGCCACAAGAAAAAAGAACTTTCTCAAGAAAGTCTAATACCTTTCGTCTGCTATTCTACAACTATCTTGGTTGAGTTTACACTCTTGCCGTCTTGAACCCTCAAAACATACGCTCCCGAAGCCACATTGTTCAAGTCAAACACTCTGTCGCTTGTCTCATATACCTTTTGTCCCAATGCGTTATACACTTCTGTACGAACATCATTTC
>SFPR01000058.1 GCA_004551865.1 Bacteroidales bacterium | reverse complement strand
AAGGAATTATTAAAAGCGTGTCCGTGGGAAGATTGTGCGGACTATGGCAAGGCAATCCTGCCGATGAGAGCCAAGTTCTGCCCGAGATGCGGCAGACCACTGCAGAGAACGGCAGAGCAAGTAATGTCAGAAAATCATCTGAATATATCAGAGCTAATAAGCAAGCAAGCTTACTCACTTACGGAACATATTAAGGAGAGTGCCAGAAAATCATATGAATACATCATGGCCAAGCAAACCTTTATTGTCAAAGGCGTAGAGTTTAAGATGATAAAGGTAGAGGGTGGCACGTTCAGCATGGGAGCTACTTCGGAGCAAGGCAGATACGATGACGAGAAACCGGTTCACAGCGTTACCCTCTCGGACTATTATATAGGAGAGACCGAAGTAACGCAAGAGCTGTGGGAGGCAGTCATGGGCAGCTATCCTTCTCGGTTCATAGGCGACGATCAGCGACCTGTGGAGAGAGTAAGTTGGTACGACTGCCAAGAGTTTATAGAGAAGTTGAACAGCCTGACTGGAAAGAAATTTCGACTTCCGACCGAAGCCGAATGGGAGTATGCAGCAAGAGGAGGCAAGTATAGTAGAGGATATAGGTACAGCGGCAGCAACAATGCCTACGAAGTAGCGTGGTACGATGGTAATAGTGGAACCCACCCTGTCAAGACCAAGAAGGCCAACGAACTTGGCTTGTATGACATGAGTGGCAACGTATGGGAGTGGTGCAACGATTGGTATGGAGGCTATCAGAGTTATTCTCAGACCAATCCAACCGGACCATCGAAGGGTGTGTACTGCGTTATTCGTGGTGGCAGCTGGTACGACGACGATAGGAGCGTGCGCGTATCCCTTCGCTACCGCAACACTCCCGTTTACCGTAGCTACTTCACCGGTCTCCGTCTCGCCCTCTGAGTTTACCATAAGGTAATCCGCCAACGTTTTTAAGCTCAGAAAGGGAGAGAGCGAAGGGAGAGGGGCTGTCGAGCGGAGCCGACAGCCCTACGACCTAAGCGACACGTTGGGGGTAAATCAATCGACCGACGTTTCGCCCTTGCAGGGCGAAAATGATTTGACGCGATTAACTCGGGGCGACGCTGACGCTCTGCCCCCGAGCTAAGTGCTTTTGGGCTTTCAGCCCGAGAGTAAAAGTGAAACAAAACAATGTCATTACGCTCCAAGCTATTCAGCCCGAGGGTAAATCGAAACAAAACAATGTCATTACCGCCCGAAAATTACGGAATTGTTACCGCTGCTTTTCACTCAATAGTTTCTTAATGAACTTGTATTTGCCATAGTCCTAAGCATCTGAAACCAAAACCCAATAAGTTAAAAAAAGAGGCTGCCTGATGATTGATTGTCAGACAGCCTCAACTTTTTGAACCAAAATGATATGAATATTACAATTTTTTGTTTGCTGCTTCTACAAATGAGACGAATAGCGGACTTGGTTCTTCGACCGTGGAACGATATTCGGGGTGGTATTGAACGCCCACAAAGTATGGGTGGGAAGGTATTTCGACCACTTCGACCAAGTTGGTGTCGGGATTTACTCCGGTTGCAATCATGCCTGCTTTTTCAAACTCTTCCAAGTAGGCATTGTTGAACTCATATCTGTGGCGGTGGCGTTCGCTTATCAGTTCTTTTTGATATGCTTCCATGATTTTTGTTCCTGCTTTGAGTTTGCAAGGATATGCTCCCAATCTCATTGTGCCTCCCATGTTGGTGAGGTGTTTTTGTTCTTCCATCATGTCGATTACGGGGTGCTTTGTCGATGCCATCATTTCCACAGAGTGTGCATCTTTGTATCCAAGCACGTTTCTGGCAAATTCAATCACTGCACACTGCATTCCCAAGCAAATTCCGAGGAAAGGAATGTTGTTTTCTCGTGCATATCGGACTGCCATGATTTTGCCCTCAATGCCTCGTGTTCCAAATCCGGGTGCTACAAGTATGCCGTTCAATCCTTTCAGCTCTTCTTCAATCATTCCGGGATTGTCTTCAATCTTTTCTGAGTGTATCCATTTGAGTTTGACTTTGCATTGGGTGGCTGCACCTGCGTGAATGAAGGCTTCGGATATGGATTTGTAAGCATCTTTTAACTCGACGTACTTTCCTACCAAGCCGATGTTTACTTCGGTAAGCGGATTTTTTAGTTTGTAGAGGAAGGATTTCCATTTCTCTAAGTCGGGTTCGCCTTTTGCACTTATTCCGAGTTTTTTCAATACTTGAATGTCAAGTCCCTCTTTGAGCATATTGAATGGTACTTCGTATATTGTTGGTGCATCAATCGATTCTATTACAGATGCTCTGTCAATGTTGCAGAAAAGTGAGATTTTGTCTCTTACGCTTTCGGTAAGTGTGTGTTCTGTTCTGCAAACGATAATATCGGGTTGAACGCCTTGTTGCAAGAGGTCTTTGACAGAGTGTTGTGTCGGCTTGGTTTTTAATTCGCCTGCTGCGGCAAGGTATGGCACATAGGTAAGGTGAACGACTATTGCGTTGTTTTCCATTTCCCATTTGAGCTGTCTTATGCTTTCTAAGAAAGGAAGGGATTCTATGTCGCCAACCGTGCCTCCGATTTCGGTGATTACAAAGTCGTATTTGCCTTGTTGGCTGAGCAGTTTGATGCGACGTTTGATTTCGTCTGTTATGTGGGGGATAACTTGTACCGTTCCGCCAAGGTAGTCGCCTTTTCTTTCTTTTTCAATTACCGTTTGGTAAATCCTGCCTGTTGTAACGTTGTTTGCTTGTGAGGTTCTTACGTTTGTGAACCTTTCGTAGTGTCCCAAGTCGAGGTCGGTTTCGGCTCCGTCTTCGGTAACGTAACATTCGCCGTGTTCGTATGGGTTGAGAGTTCCCGGGTCTATGTTTATGTAGGGATCTAACTTTTGAATAGTAACCGAATAGCCTCTTGATTTGAGAAGCACTGCCAAAGATGAAGAGATAATTCCTTTTCCCAAAGATGAGGTTACTCCTCCCGTTACGAAAATATACTTTGTGTTTATCATAAGTCTTCCTTTCTGTGATTTATCACCGTTTTACGATTTGCAAAGTTAATTAAAAAAATGGTATGGTCAAATCTTTGCGATGATTTCTGCAATATCTATGCTTTCGCTTCTGATTGTTATGTCGGCTTGTTGGTAAAAGAACTCTCTTTCTTCTAAGCTCTTGATTACAAAATCAAGTAATTGTTCATCGTCTTTGCCTTTGAGCAGGGGACGGGGACGTTTTGATATTTTGTGTCTTGCAATTATTGATTTGGGACTCATTTTCAGGTAGATTGTTCTGCCCATTTGTTTGAGTGCGTTCATATTGTTGCCAAAGCAGGGCAGACCTCCTCCGGTTGCAATCACTATATTGTCGAGCGATTTGATTTCTTTCAAAATCTCTTTTTCCAATAGTCTGAACGTCTGCTCGCCATATTGTTCAAAAATCTTTTCAACGCTCAAATGGTATTTGTTTTCTATCATTTTGTCTGTGTCCGAAAAGTCATATCCGAGTTTTTTTGCGAGCTTCCTGCCTATGGTGCTTTTCCCACAGAGCATATATCCTACCAAAAATATCTTCATGGTGCAGCCTATCTTGCGTATGCGGTGAGTGAAAGGTCTGCAAATTCTCCGTCAATGTACTTAAACAAGCCGCCGGCTGCAACCATGGCTGCATTGTCTGTTGTGTAGGAGAATTTGGGTATGAAGACCTCGCAGCCATACTTTGTTCCCAAGTTGGTAATCCCTTCTCTGAGGGCAGAATTGGCAGAAACGCCGCCTGCAATGGCTATATTCTTTATTCCTGTTGCCTTTATTGCTTTCTCAAACTTGAAAAGCAGACTATCCACAACGGCTTTTTGAACCGAGCAGGCTATGTCACACAAGTTTTCCTCTATATACTTCGGATTTTCTTTCAGCTTGTCTCTGAGTGTATAGAGAATACTTGTTTTCAATCCCGAGAAACTGTAATCAAGATCGGGGATATGGCTTTGGGAAAACTTCAATGTGGGTTTGCCTTGCTTTGCAAGTCGGTCGATATGCGGTCCTCCCGGGTAGGGAAGAGAGAGTATTTTTGCTGCTTTGTCTATTGTTTCGCCTGCCGCATCGTCAATCGTCTTGCCGATAATCTCCATTTTCCTTGGAGAATCGAGACGGATAATCTGTGTGTTGCCTCCCGAAACCAACAAACACAACATCGGGAAGTCGGGAACTTTGCTTTCGGGTGTGTCTTTGATAAAGTGAGCCAGCACATGAGCTTCCAAATGGTTCACTTCAATCATCTTGATATTCAAAGCGGCTGCAAAACTCTTCGCAAAACTTACTCCCACAAGCAGAGAACCAAGCAATCCCGGTCCTCGGGTGAATGCCACGGCTTCCAAGTCTTCCTTTCTTATTCCTGAGTCTTTGAGTGCTTTATCGACAACGGGTATTATGTTGCTCTGATGAGCTCTCGATGCAAGTTCGGGAACAACGCCTCCATATTCTGAATGTACTTTTTGTGAAGCAGTTACGTTGGAGAGTACTCTGAAATTGCCGTCCATAACTGCACAAGAGGTGTCGTCGCACGAAGATTCTATTGCAAGGATATACATGTTGATTTGTTTTTTTTGTTCGGCGTGCAAAGTTAGGAAAAAGACCTCACAGAGACAGCTTGCCAAAAGAAAAAACGCCTTAAATACATCGCTTTTGCAAGAAATTGACTATTTTTGCAAACGACTATGGAGAAAATTTTCCGATTGGTCTTCAAATAACAAATGAATTGGTTATGCGATTTGCAGACATAGCAGGACAAAGACGTTTGATAAACTCTCTGATTGATGCTGTTGAAAGCCATAGGGTTCCTCATGCACAGCTTTTTGCCGGAGCTGAGGGCTATGGTGCGTTTGCTCTTGCGTGGGCATACGCTCAGTTTGTCTCTTGTACTGACAAGCAACACTATCATACATCTTCGCCGGACGAACTGAAAGCAGATTCTTGCGGCAAGTGTCCCTCGTGTGTCAAGTACCAAAAACTCGCACATCCCGATCTGCACCTTGTTTTTCCCACAACCACCACAAAAAAGATTGACAAAAACAACGAATCTGCTCTCTTTATGGATTTGTTCAGGGACTTTGTTATCGAGAAAAATGGTTATATCGACATAGATTCGTGGTTGGAATACATAAAGAGCGACAATAAGCAGGGCGAAATCAACGTCCGTGATGCCAATTCGATAATCGGAAGTCTTACTCTCACCGTTTATGAATCGCCATATAAGATAATGATAATATGGTGTGCAGACAGAATGAGACATGACGCAGCTCCCAAGATTTTGAAGATACTCGAAGAACCATACGACGGCACTTTGTTTCTTTTGGTTTCGGCAAATACCGAGGCAATTCTTCCGACTATTTTGTCAAGAGTTCAGCTTGTTAAGGTCTTGCCGATAGAAAGCAGTGCGATTGCTTCTTATCTTACAACCCAAAGAGGACTTTCTCAGACCGATGCCCAAATGGTTGCCGAGAGTTCTTCCGGCAGTATGCTCAGAGCTTTGAACTATGACGGCAAAGAGCAAAGAGACATCGTAAGCCTTTTTATCGAGTGGACCAGAGCTGCATTCCAATATGCTCAAAAAGCCTCCGAAATTTTGGCAATCAGTGAAAAATTCGCAAAACTAAGCCGTGAAAAACAAAAAATCTTCCTTTTGACTTGTTCGGAGCTGATGAGAGAATGCTTTATGCACAAAACCCAGAGACAAGTGTGCGAAAACCTGTTTCCGAAAGAAAACGAGAACTTTCAGAACAATTTTTCCAAATATTTGAACGAGAATAATATTCGCAATATATACAATTTGATTGAACAAGCCCTTGGCAATGTGATGCGAAATGCCAACAGTAAGATATTGTTTTTTGATTTGACAATACAGATTGGTAAACAGCTCAAAGGGGGCAAATGACATATTTTTTTAGAAAAACAACATATATCAGATGACAGAAGAGACAAAACAAAACGAAAAAGAACAAATCGCTGCAAATACTACCGAAACGACCAACAACAATGTGCGTTACAATGCAGGTGCTTCAAGTCGTAAATTGATAGAAGAAGACGACAGAGAAGAGGAAGTAATGTTGGAACAATTTACTCACCCATACTTTGATGAGGACCCTTTGATAGGTCAAAGTAGATACGAACCCAATGTTTTACTTTCAAGAGGCTGCTGCAATAAACCTGAATGTTATAAGGTCGTAAATAAAGCTGAGAGAGACAGTAGCTCAAAACTAAATGTGAATAACTGGATGAGCCATATCAAATCGCCGTCAAATGCGGGCGAATGCGATATTGTTGAGGTTAGATTTAAGAATTCAAGAAAAGATTTCTATCGTCTTCCCGAAGGATTGGAGATTTGTGAGGGAGATATTGTTGCTGTTGAGGGAACTCCGGGACATGACATAGGCATAGTATCGCTCAAGGGCGAACTGTGTATGATACAAATGAGGAAAAAAAAGGTAGAAAACAATGACAATATAAAGAAACTCTATCGCAGGGCCAAGGCTGCAGACATAGAAAAGTGGTTGCAGTCAATAGATAGGGAAGAAGGCATGATTTACGAAACAAGACGGCTTGCCGATAGTTTCGACTTGAAGATGAAAGTCAATGATGTGGAGTATCAGGGGGACGGAACGAAAGCTATTTTCTACTATACGGCAGACGATAGGGTCGATTTCAGACAGCTTATCAAGGCATTGGCGGAAGAATTTCGCATAAGGATAGAAATGAAGCAGATAGGAGCAAGGCAAGAAGCCGGACGACTTGGAGGAATTGGCACTTGCGGAAGAGAACTCTGTTGCAGCACATGGCTCAATTCGTTCCATTCTGTTTCAACATCTGTTGCCAAAACGCAACAACTATTTCCTAATCCGCAGAAACTTGCAGGACAGTGCGGCAAACTTAAATGCTGTCTAAACTATGAGTATGACGTTTATGTAGATGCTCTCAAATCATTTCCCGAACTCGGAGTTGCCATCGAAACAAAGAAAGGTAAGGCGGTATATCACAAGGTTGATGTGTTCAAACGTCTGCTCTGGTATTCGTATCAAAACTCTCAAGAACTTATACCTTTGTCAGTCAATACTGTAAAGAAAATGCTTTCGGACAACAAACGCAATATATTGCCGGAAGATTTGGAGAGCTTTGCCGAAAAAATTGAAAACAACAAGTAAAACATGACAAATGAAAACCTTATTTGTAAACATGAGAGAAAAGACGTATGATGTTTTTGTTAAGACACACAGGCTCTGTCTTTTTGTGTGCCTGTTCTGTGTGTTTTGTTCTTGCAACAGCAACGTGATTTATGACGAAAACAAATCGGTGGACGAAAAAGCTTGGGCGGCAAAGGATAAGGTGTATTATCAAGTCGATATAAAGAACACTGCAATGAAGTATAAAGTGGCTCTGAACGTCAGAAACACAACCGACTATCCATACAGCAACATTTATTTCTTTATGAATACCATACTTCCGGACGGAACAATTACCAAAAGAGACACCATAGAGTGTTATCTTGCCTATCCGGACGGTACTTGGAAAGGCAAAGGCAGCTCAAAGGTGAGAGATAACCGCTTTTGGATTGCGAAAAACGTCGAGTTTAAGCAGCAGGGAAGATATGTTTTTGAACTTTATCAAGCCACAACCGACACAACCCTCAGCGGAATTGTCGATGTGGGTCTGCACATAGAGTATCAAGATTGATAAATTACGAAAATATTCAGCTTATGCAGAATAAAAAAGTACTGAAAAAACAGCAACAGACAATAGAAAACAAGAAATATGTCAAGGCAATGTGGATTGGCTATCTGAGTGTCTTGTTTTGCATAGTCATATTCTTTGCCATGTTGTCTTTTGGTTGGTTGGGATTTATGCCAACCTTTGAAGAACTTGAAAATCCCAAGGCAAACATTGCCACCGAGGTCTATGCCGACAATGGAGAGTTGCTCGGTTACATCGGATTGCAAAATCGTTCGATTGTAAACTACAAAGATATATCCCCAAACATGATTAACGCACTGATAGCGACCGAAGACGTGCGTTACAGAGAACATTCGGGAATAGATGCCCGCTCTTTGTTCAGAGTATTGACAAAAACAGTTTTGGGAGGACACAAAAGCTCCGGAGGAGGAAGCACACTTACTCAGCAGCTTGCGAAAAATTTGTTTCCAAGGGAGAAGAAATCATTTTTCGGAACGATATATGCCAAGCTGAAAGAGTGGGTTGTTGCCGTCAAATTGGAAAGAAACTACTCCAAAGACGAAATACTGTCGATGTATCTCAATACCGTCGATTACGGCAGCAATGCTTTCGGAATAAAAACCGCAGCTCACACATTCTTTTCAAAGCAACCGAGTGAACTTGAAGTTGAAGAAGCAGCAGTGCTTGTGGGTCTGCTTAAAGCCCCTACAACTTACAATCCGGTTCGAAACCCGGAAAATTCAATCAATCGTCGAAACACCGTGCTGACACAAATGGAGAAATATGGCTTTTTGACTTCTGAAGAAGCAGAAGCAAAGAAAGCCATGCCGATAAAACTCAAATACAATCCTCAGACGCACGATGAAGGCATAGCAACTTACTTCCGAGAGATGCTTCGCTCACTACAAGTCAAACGGCGACCAATACGATGTACACAAAGACGGACTGAAAGTCTATACCACAATCAACTATCAAATGCAAAAAAATGCAGAAGAAGCAGTCAAAGAACACTTCAAATATCTTCAAAACGAATTTTTCAAACATACCAAAGGTTATAAAGATGCACCATTTACCGGCATCAGCAGGGCTGACATCGACAAGTATTACATGCAGGCGATGAAAAACTCCGACCGCTACCGACAGCTTAAAGAAGAAGGAATGAGCGATAAGGAGATAAGAGCCAACTTTGATGAGAAAACTAAGATGAGAGTGTTCACTTGGAACGGAGACAAAGACACTGTGATGAGTCCGTGGGACAGTTTGAGGTACTACAAACACTTCCTCAATACAGGAATGGTGAGCATAGAACCCCAAACCGGTCATATCAAGGTCTATGTGGGTGGAATAAACTACAAACATTTCAAGTTTGACAATGCAAAACTCGGAAGACGACAAGTAGGTTCCACTTTCAAACCTTTTGTTTATGCTTCGGCAATGAAAGATAGCGAATTGTCGCCTTGTTTCGAGATTTCCAACACACCGGTTACCTTTGAAGATTATGATAATTGGACACCGAAAAACTCCAATAAGGCAAGAGAGGGAGAAATGGTCTCTTTGAAATGGGCTTTGGCAAATTCGGTCAATTTTGTTTCGGCGGCACTGATGAAAGACTACACCACACCACAGTCGGTTATCAATCTTGCAAAACAAATGGGTATTACAACCCCAATGCCTGCCGTTCCTTCAATCTGTCTCGGAACAGCCGACCTTTCTGTCATCGAAATGGCAGCTGCAATGGCAACCTTTGCAAATAAAGGCGTGCATAAAGAACCAATCTTTATAACGAAAATATGTGACAATAAGGGCATGGTGTTGGAGGTATTCAACACCAAGAGCAACTCAGCCTTGGACGAAGAGACTGCATACCTTGTTTTGGAACTCATGAAAGGCGTTGTCGATAGCGGAACGGGTGCAAGGCTTCGCTATAAGTATGGTTTGAGAAGTACAATCGCAGGAAAAACAGGAACAACCGACAACAACTCCGACGGTTGGTTCATAGGAATAAATCCAAAGCTCGCAACGGCGGTGTGGGTTGGCGGAGAACTTCGCAGCATTCACTTCCGCAGTACAGCATTCGGGCAGGGAGCATCTATGGCACTGCCGATTTACGGATTGTTTATGCAAAAGTGTGAACAAAATCCAAAGTTAGACTTTTACAGAGGAGACTTTGACCGACCGCCTTCATTGGAAATTGACATAGATTGCAGCAACTATGTTCAAGAAATTCAAGAAGGCACAGTTAGCGAAGAATATTCAAAAGATTGGTAAGGCAAAGTAGAGGACATATATATTCCTTACCAAACAAAAGGACAAAGATGCACGTCTTTTTTGACAAGCATCTTTGTCCTTATTTGCAGAAAATACTTATCTTTGCAGCTTGATTTTAACAAAAGTATAGCTTATGGGTGCAATGAAATGGATTGCCGGACTGTTGGGATTTGCTTTCGGAGGAGGAATTTTTGGCGGAGTGATTGGTTATGCCGTCGGTTCGCTGCTCGAAAAGATGATAAAGAAAGAGTATGACGGCAACGAACAAAAGGGAGACTTCGTTATGGGGTTACTCATTCTTACTGCTGCCGTAATGAAGGCAGACGGCAAGGTGATGAAAAGCGAACTCAACTTTGTGAAAGACTTCTTGCAAAAAAACTTCGGAAGAGAGAATTTGCAAAATAAGTTAGATATTCTCAGACAACTGCTTGACAAGAATATAGATGTTTATCAGGCTTGCGAGAAAATACGAACCGCCTTTCCATACGCAACAAAGCTGCAACTGCTTCACTATCTTTTCGGCATAGCTGTTGCAGACAATGATTGCACAAAGAGCGAAAAAGACCTTATCGAACGCATTGCCAACCTGATAGGCTTGTCCGGTGCCGACTACAAGAGCATCGAGGCAATGTACTTTGAGGTTACCGACTCGGCTTACGTCATTTTGCAAGTCGATAAGAACGCCTCAGACGCCGAAGTCAAAAAAGCATACAAACGTATGTGCATAAAGTATCACCCCGACAAGGTGGCAAACCTTGGCGAAGACGCACAACAAGCTGCAAATGCCAAGTTCCAAGAGATTAACAACGCATACGAGAAGATAAAGAAAGAACGTAATATCGTTTGAGTTTTATGTTCACAGAATATTCTCCCTTTTGGCTGATACCTATTGTCGTTTTTGCCGCAGGAATTGCCTTTTGGGGCTATTTTGTCGGCGGCAGAGGATTGTTCTCTGCCCGACAGAGAAACTTGCTTGCGGCTTTGAGGTTTCTTTCATTGCTCTTGGTGTTGTTTCTCTTGCTCTCGCCTGTTGTGAGGTTTACTTCTCACCAAACAGAGAAGCCACTTATCGTTGTGGCACAGGACGTTTCTTCCTCGATAGTCTCCACAAAAGACTCCACATACTACAAGACGGATTATCAAAATAAAATTCGCAACTTCATAGACCAAGCCTCCGACGACTATGATGTGAAAGTGCTGACGTTTTCTTCCGAGACTGCCGAACGCAATTTGCAAAACAAGAATGAGAACTTCACCTTCTCAGGTACACAGACCGATATGGCAGAGTGCTTGCAGTATGTGAACGATGAATACTCTGAGCAAAACCTCTGTGCCGTGGTGTTGGCAGGCGACGGCATAGCAAACAAGGGCGGCAATCCGCTCACTCTTGCACAAGATGCCACATATCCCATATACACCATTGCAATGGGCGACACCACAAGGAGGAAAGACCTCTCGATAAGCAACGTAAGATGCAACGACCTTGTGTATGCTGACGATGTGTTCCCCATAGAAATCACCATGAAGGCAGACAAAGCCGCAGGGGAGAGGAGTGTGGTGAGAGTGTTTCAAGACGGCAAGAAGATTTTTGAGCAACAAACAAACATCACTTCCGAAAGATTTTCTGTTACACTGCCTTTGACAAGCTCTTGTTCTCAGCCCGGAGTACATCGTTTCAGAGCCGAAGTCGTTCCGATTGAGGACGAAACCAACACACTCAACAATTCGAGAGATTTTTTTGTCCGAATAACCGACACTCGTCAAAACATACTCTTGCTTTCCGCTGCACCACACCCCGACATATCGGCAATAAAACAAAGCATACAGGCAAACAAAAACTACAAAGTTGAATCCTGCCTTTTCGGAGAGCAAAACAAGTTGAAGACAGAGCAGACCGACCTGCTCATTGCCCACCAACTCCCTTATGATAAGTCAAGTTTTGACTTTATAAACACCCTCACAGAAAAGGGAGTACCTGTTCTGTACATTCTCGGAAGCAAAACAGATTACGCACTCTTCAACCGACTTGATGCAGGAGTGAAGGTGCAACTTCTCGGCAGGGGTTCACCCTTGTCGGCACAGGCTGTGTATAACCCCTTGTTTGCACTTTTTTCACTATCCGAAGAAGCCTCTCAGATGATGAGAGACTTTCCGCCTCTGAATGTTCCCTTGGCACGATTTACCCTTTCGCAAGAAGCCTCCGTGTTGGCATATCAATACATCGGAGGAACAAAAAGCGAATATCCTTTGCTCTGTTTTTGTAACGGAACGGAGAAAAAATCGGGTGTTATTTGCGGTGAAAATATCTGGAAGTGGAGACTGCACAACTATCTGCTCAATCAAAACAACAAAGAGGCAAATGAGATTGTTGAAAAGGCGGTTCGTTATCTTGTTGCGGCAAAAGAAAATAACGCATTCAGAGTTAAGCATGACAATGTCTTTGGAAAGGGCGAACAAATGGTGTTTGACGCCGAATTGTACAATCGTTCGTATGAGCTGACCAACACTCCCGAAGCACGTCTTGTGATACGCTCACAGCAAGGCAAAGAGTTCGCATACACATTCTCCAAACGAAACAACGCCTACACCCTGAGCATTCCCGCCTTGGAAGAAGGAGAATACACCTACACCGCACACACCACCCTTGCAGGTACAGACTACAAAGCAACAGGTACTTTTGTTATTTCGGACGAACATCTTGAAACAATAGAACTCGTTGCCAACCATTCCCTTCTTGCCACAATGTCGAAGATGAGCGGCGGAGAGATGTTCCCTTGCGACAACTTCGACAGCCTGCTTGCCAAGATGAAGCAAAATGACTACATAAAACCCGTAATACACAGCCTTACAACCAACAAACGCATGAGTGAAAGTCCGTGGTATTGGGCATTGATTGTGCTTGTTATGGCAGGTGAATGGTTCTTACGCAAATATTGGGGCAGGATTTAACCAAGCTATTATTGACAAAAATGCGAAAACACGATATAGAACTTGCATAGAACAAGTGAAATAAACCTCCGACAAAACCAAAACGCTGCTTTGACTTGTCAAAACAGCGTTTTGTATTTTCAGTTTGTCAAACAAGGAACAATAAACTCTTGCTTACTGCTTTACAACCTTCTTTTCTATTGTGCCTTTGACCGTTTTAATCTTGAAAACATAACTTCCCGAGGCAAGCGATTGCAAGTCCAAGTGCAACTCGTATGCCGAAAC
>SFPR01000057.1 GCA_004551865.1 Bacteroidales bacterium | reverse complement strand
GTAATGGAAGAGGGCTGGAAATCGGTCTTGAAGGACGAATTTGAAAAGGAATACTTTGTAAGATTGAGAGATTTTGTCCATTCGGAATACAGAACTCAGACTATATATCCGCCTGCGAGGCTTATATTCAACGCTTTCGACACTTGCCCGTTCGATAAGGTTAAGGTGGTGATTTTGGGTCAAGATCCATATCACGAACCTGAACAGGCACACGGACTGAGCTTCTCTGTATTGCCGCCTTGTCCCCCTCCGCCTTCGCTAAACAATATATATAAGGAAATAAGAGATGACATTGGTGTGCTGAACTGTTCAAATGGCGATTTGACTCCTTGGGCAGAGCAAGGCGTTTTGCTGCTTAACGCCACCCTTACGGTGAGAGCTCATGCCGCCTTGTCGCATCACAACAAGGGTTGGGAGATATTTACTTCCAAGGCGGTCGAAGAACTTGCCGCAAGGAGAAACCACATCGTCTTTATGCTCTGGGGAAGCAATGCAAGGGCAAAGAAAAGTCTCATAGACCCGTTGCGACATCTTATCTTGGAAGCTCCGCATCCTTCTCCGCTGAGTGCCTATCGCGGATTCTTCGGTTGCAGACATTTTTCCAAGGCTAACCAATATCTTATTGCCAACGGAATGCAACCAATAGTTTGGTAGGTCTGCTCTATTGGGCTTTTCCGCTCGAGCTTTTGGCTTGTTGGTTTTCCAATTCCAACTTTCCAAACCGCAAAGTGAGGTTGAACGAAATAAAACGACTGCTTCTGATGTAGGTATCGTGGCTGTGGTAATACGGAGATGTGATATCGCTTGTGATTTTGTTCCAGTTGAAAGGGTCGCTGACCGAAAGACCGAGCGAAAGTTTTCTGTCAAACAAGTCGGCACTCAATCCAACATTCAGATTGTAAACATTGCCGCTTTGAGAGAATAATTCCTTGCCCGGAAAGACTATACTGAAAGCTGTGTATGCCGAATAGTTTTTCCAAAACTTTGCCCACAGGCTTCCATTGAGCATGATGCGTGTTCCTTCCTGCGTATAGTGATTGCCGTCAGTGTAGTCAATTTCATAAACCGAGTGATTGACCGTTCCAAAGAGGTTAAGGTTGGCAAAAGCTCCCAAACGAATGTTTCCCATCAGCATTATGCGTTGCGAAACCGAGCTTCCGGCGTTGTAAGGCTTGGAGAAATGAACGTATCTTCCCATATAGTCGTCCCAAATCATGTCGGTAATCGAGCTTATTGTGTTGTTGTTCCATTCGGAATCAAAAGACAGCATGACGTACCCTGCTTTGGTGAAAAATTTACTTGCAGTGAAGTCAATCGAATGGCGGTGTGAGCGAGAGAGTTCGCTGTTGCCGACGCTATAACTGTCCTCTGTGTAATCTCTGAAAGTCGTCATATTAGAAAGAGACGGCATAGAGGTAGAGTAACTGTACCTTAAAGATAAATCATACATCGATTTGGTGCGGTAAGACAGGCGTACATTTGGTCTCAAAGCAAAGAAAGTCATGGTCGTGTCGGCAGGAAAATCGTTGTTTGCGACAATAAAGCTGCTGTATTCGGCGTCTGCATTCACTCCCAAGTCCAAAGTAAAATTGCCAAACTTCTCTCGCCAATCCACATAGCCCCTTAGGTTGGCGTTGTTGGTCGTTTTATCATACGAACGCAAAGAATCTATAATTTCAAAGACCGATGTGGTGCTGTCAAACAGCATTACATCGTACAGATTGCGGTCGTTGTCAAGATTAAAGTTCAATCCGCAGGAGAGTTCTCTCGATTTGGAGAATGGTTTTGTGTATCTTGCCGACAATGCCATGCTGTAAGAGTTTTCATCATTCGAGTATTGTTTGTTCAAATCGTTAAACAGCAGGCTTGAAGGGGTGTATTGTCTTATCATGTTGCTGACCTTGGTCGAAGGAGAGAAGTTTGAGTTGAGTGAAAGGTCAAGTCGGTGTCCTTCGTTGTCGAATTTCTTGCGGTAGTTGGCAGATAACATTCCCCAACCCGACAAAGAAGTGTCCGCAGTCGAAGATTTGTAATGGCTTTCGGTGCGGTTTACTCTTCCCAAAGGGTCATAGTCAAAGTCGCTTCTGAGCCTTTCGCTTTCGGAAGAGACGAAAGACACGCTCGGATCGAAGCCTGCCCAAACGCTGACTTCACTCAAAGAATCTATCTTGTAATCCAAGTTGAGCGAAAACCAGCCTCCGAAGCCCCGAGTTTTGTTTTCTTTGGTTGTTGTCTCGGTATATACTGTGTCTTTGCCGCCTTGGTCGTTGTCAATGAACGATGTGGAGAGCGTTTCGTTCTTTGTGGTGCGGTTCCTTATGTTGGCAGAGGCGTAAGCACTGAAAGAAAGTTTTTCGTTTGCCCATACGTATGACACAAATGGCGATATGTCTCCAAAGGAGTTCACTCCGCTTCCGAAACTTACGAAATGGTTTTTCTTAATCTTGGTATTGGTGATGATGTTTATCACTCCGCAGCCTTGTGCATTGGCATATTTTGCTCCCGGACGGGTGATTACTTCAATTCTTTTCAAGGCATTGGCAGGCAGATTGTCCAAAAAGGTTTTCAAGTTGTGCGATTTTATTTTTGAAGGCTCGTCATTGAGCCATATCTCGACACAATTTGCTCCCTCGAGGGTAACATTTCCGTCTATATCGACGCTTACTCCGGGTGCGTTCTGCAATGCGTCATTGGTTGTGCCGTTTTGTATTGCAGGGTCGTCTTCGACGTTATACATTGTCTTGTCTCCGTCCATCGAATAGAGAGGTCGTCTTTCCACAATCTCGATTGTGCCGAGCGTGAGGCTTTCGGGAGAAATGAAAATGTCGTTCAACTTCGTTTTTCCTTCGATATGCACTTCTTTCCACAGGCTTTTGTATCCTACGCATGAGGCTCTGAGGATATAATCGCCGCTTTTTATTCCTGCAAAGGTGAATTTACCATCGATATCTGTTGCTGTGCCTTTGACAAATGTGCTGTCGCTTTGCTTCAAAAGAGCCATATTGGCAAATGAAACGGGACTATGGTCGGTTGAGTCTTTCAAAACTCCGCTCAACTGCGCATGAGCTTGTAGCGAAAAGGCTGCAAGACAAATAAAAACGAGTGATTTGAAATGGTAAATCTGCTTCATGTCGTTATGTTTTTGGGGTTGTGTGTTTGTTATGTCTCAATTATGTTATATCAAAACAATATTTTGCAAAGTTAGAAAGAATTTTCGGAATTTTCAGATGGTCTGATAAAAAACTTATACTTCAAGATAAATTCTCTGTTTGCCTCTTTGCTGCGGCGTTTCAAGCATCTGATTTTGCACAGAAAAGAACGGCAAAAATAAATCGCCGTTTCAGAAAAATAAAACGGCGAATTGTCCGAGCGAAACGGCGTTTTATTTTTGTGAAACGCCGTTTTATTTCAATGAGTTTTGATAGTGAGTTATCTATTTGATAAACAATACTTTTCATGATTGCTTTTTAGCCTTGGCTTTTAGGCTTTCAGCTTTGGGGATTGTCTGTTTGAGAGCCGATTTGTTTCATTGGTTTCTTTGAATCGGAAATATTTAGTATCTTTGTGGCTTGAAATTTGTGTGTTATCATGCAAGAACTGAAAGACAACAAGAATTTTTGTATCATAATGGCGGGCGGAATCGGCAGCAGGTTCTGGCCGATGTCGAGAACGAGAAGACCGAAGCAGTTTTTGGACGTTCTGGGTACGGGCGAGACGCTTTTGCAATCTACTTTCGAGAGAGCGAAGATGATTTGCCCGATAGAGAATATCTATGTCGTTACCTCAAAACTATATGGCGAGCTTGTGGAACAAGATCTTCCCGAATGCAGGAAAGAAAACATTCTTTGCGAACCGGTAAGGCGTAACACAGCACCCTGCATTGCCTATGCAATGGCAAAAATCGAGAAAAGATGTGAAGACGCCTTGGTGTTGGTAATGCCGAGCGACCATTTGATTGTCGATAAGGAGAACTTTGTCAGTCGTATCTTTCAAGGCTTTCGCTTGGCTCGAAGAGAGCAGGTGTTGATATGCCTCGGAATTAAGGCTGCCTACCCAAATACAGGTTACGGATACATACAATATAATATGGATGTATGCTCTCAGGACGATTGCGGCATCAAAAAAGTCAAGCTCTTTACCGAAAAGCCTGCTTATGAAATGGCGTGCAGCTTTGTCGAAAGTGGCGATTTCTTGTGGAATGCGGGTATATTTATTTGGTCTTTGCAGGCAATAAAAGCCGCATTTGTCAAGTTTTTGCCGGAAATTACCGATGTGATACTCAAAGGAAGAGAGTTGTTAGACACAGACCAAGAAGAAGCCTTTGTGGAGGAGGCTTACTCGATTTGTCCTTCCATTTCGATTGACTATGGCATCATGGAAAAAGCCGACAACGTCTATGTAATTCCTTCGGACTTCGGTTGGAGCGACATAGGTACTTGGGGAGCGTTGTACAACGTCATGAACAAAGACGAAAACGGCAATAGTGTGGTCGGAAAGAACGTAATGCTTTACGATTGTACCAACTGCCTTATCAATGTTCCCAAAGACAGACTTCTTGTCGCACAAGGATTGGACGATTACATCATTGTGGAAAGCGAAGGCGTGGTGATGATGTGCAAAAAAGGCGAAGAACAACGCATCAAACAGTTTACCACAGACGTAGAAATAGAAAAAGGCAACGAATATATTTGATTTTGAGATAAAGAAAAACACTAATATACAGATGAAAGACATAAAGCGTATAGAGTTGAGGGAACTTTTCGGAAGCGAAAAGCAACAAAGCCTCATCGGAAGTGAAATTTGTGTGAAAGGTTGGGTGAGAACAAAAAGAGGAAACAAGAATGTGTCCTTTATTGCACTCAATGACGGAGGTTGTATGCAGAACTTGCAAGTGGTTGCAGAGGCTTCCAATTTTGAAGAAGAGCTTATAAAGAGAATAACCACGGGAGCTTGTCTGAGGGTTAATGGTATTCTTTCCCCATCTCAGGGAAAAGGTCAGTCGATAGAGCTTCAAGCAACAGAAATACAGATATATGGAGAGGCCGATGTGAACTCTTATCCTTTGCAAAAGAAGGGCCATAGTTTGGAATTTTTGAGAGATATAGCCCATTTGCGTCCGAGAACAAATACTTTTTCGGCAGTTTTCAGAGTAAGACACGCAATGGCTTTTGCAATTCATAAATACTTTAACGACAGAGGCTTTTTCTATTGGCATTCTCCCCTTATCACTGCATCGGATTGCGAAGGTGCCGGAGAGATGTTCCAAGTTACTACCTTGGATTTGGAAAACCTTCCGAAGGATAAGCAAGGCAATGTGGATTATTCAAAAGACTTTTATGGCAAACGTACTTCCCTTACCGTGTCAGGTCAGTTGGAAGGAGAGCTTGGGGCAACCGCTCTCGGCAAAATCTATACTTTCGGACCTACTTTCAGAGCCGAAAACTCCAACACTCCTCGACACTTGTCTGAATTTTGGATGATAGAACCCGAAATGGCGTTCTTTGAGATTGAAGACAACATGGAGTTAGCCGAAGACTTTATCAAATATCTTGTTCGTTACGCTTTGGACAACTGCAAGGAAGATTTGGACTTCCTTTGTCAGATGTATGATAAAGAATTGTTGGAAAGATTGCAATTTGTTGTCGAACACGACTTTGTAAGACTCACTTACACCGAGGCAATCGACATTTTGGAAAAATCGGGAGCCAAGTTTGAATACCCTGTTCATTGGGGAGTAGATTTACAGAGCGAACACGAGAGATATTTGGTCGAAAAACATTTCAAAGCTCCCGTTATACTTACCGATTATCCGAAAGAAATCAAAGCATTCTACATGAAGCAAAACGATGACGGCAAGACGGTGAGAGGAATGGACGTTTTGTTCCCTGTAATTGGCGAGATAATTGGCGGAAGTCAGAGAGAGGAAAGCATAGACAAGCTTTTGGCTCGCATGGCTGAAGTCGGAATTGAGCCAAAGGATATGCAGTGGTATTTGGATACGAGAAGATTTGGTTCGGCACCCCATTCGGGTTTCGGACTCGGCTTTGAACGTTTGCTCTTGTTTGTTACCGGAATGAGCAATATAAGAGACGTGATACCATTCCCTCGTTTCCCCAAGAATGCTAACTATTAGAATTTAATGAAAGGTCGTTTGTTGTGGGACTTAGTCAAAAATTAAAGCAAACTCTCAAGCAAAGGATTGCACCTGTTCAACGTTTGTGTAACGAATTATTGGAAGTGCCTCTTTCGGACATCGATTCGAGGATAGAATCGGAGCAGGAAGAAAATCCATACCTCGAACAAGATATGGAAGAGGAGGAACAACCTGTCTATTTTGAGACCACAGAACAAGAAGGCAGGCGAACAGACAAAGGAGAGTTCATTGACTATTGGTTTCAGGACGACGGAGACCAAGCATACAGAGTTTCAAAACAAGAAGATACCCCCGAAAGAGAACCAATATCGGCAGAGGGAGGCTCTCTTTCGGAAGATCTTTTGCAGCAGTTGCATTTGAGCCACTTAGATGACCGAGAAATAGAAATAGGAGAGCTGATTATCGGAAACATTGACCAAAAAGGCTATCTGAGACGAAGTGTTGAGGCAATGGCTGACGATTATTTTTTTGACACAGGTCGAGAGATTGAACCGGAATTTATAAACAAGGTACTGAAACTTGTGAGGAGTTTTGAGCCTGCGGGAGTTGGTGCAACAGATTTGCAAGACTGTCTTCTTTTGCAGCTTGACAGACTGTCGAGAGAGGACAAAACTATATCGCTCTGTCGCAAAATTATTACAAGTGCATGGGATTTGTTTTGCAAAAAGCAGTATGATGCAATCGAAAAGAAATTTCATACAAGCAATGACCTGCTTCAAGATGCCATAAAGCAAATTCTCAAACTCAATCCCTCACCCGGGTATGACAGCAACTTGCTTACCGACAATACTTTCATAGTTCCAGATTTTATCGTTTGGCAAAGTGAGGGTGAAGTGAAGTTTCGCCTCAACAGACCCTACAAACGACACCTCAAAGTGAGCAAAGAGGGACAGAAACTATTGGAAAAAATTCAGCATAGTCCCGAAAAAGACGAAAAAACACTCACATTTCTCAAAGATAAAATCGCTTCGGCAGAGCTTTTCATAGAAGCATTCAACCAAAGAGAGCAGACCTTGCAAAAAATCATGGGAGCAATAATCGAATATCAAAAAGAGTATTTTCTCGAAGGCGATACACGATTGTTAAGACCCATGAAATATGAAGATATCAAGGCTTTGACAGGTTATAACGAGAGTACAATCAGCCGAATGGCAAACGAAAAATATGTGCAAACACATTTCGGTACTTTCAAACTGAAAGAATTTTTTACCAATTCGCTTATTGATGCCTCAGGAAGCGAGATTTCTTCCGCCAAGGTGCAGAATTGTCTCATGGAACTCGTACAAGGAGAAGACAAATCGTCGCCATATACCGATGAACAGCTTACCAAACTGCTTACAGACAAGGGATTTGTGATTTCTCGCCGCACTGTGGCGAAGTACAGAGACAAACTGAATGTGCCTTCTGCAAGCAAGAGAAAATCAATCGGCGTTTCGCTGAAACGAAACGGCGTTCTGCTAAATTTAATCGCCGTTTTATTTTTCTCTTTCAGCCTTTCGGCACAGACTACTCCGTCTTCCGATTCGGACACTCGGTCGAAGAACAGACGGATTGCAGATTCGCTCTATGCGGTTCACACACTCTCTAAGCAGAAAAGCCCTTCCGCTGTGGCAGATACTGTTTCTGCAAAGGTCAAGACAGAGAATATTCAACCCAAATTTATATCTGATTCGAAGGATATACCATCTTCGACACTCTATCAGAGTACTTGGTACACCGAAAGGGTGAAAGTACCGGATTTTTCGATTAAAAACATTCCTGACGAGGTGGTTCTGCGATTGATAAACCCCTCCAAAGGACAGCACTTTTGTTTTCCGGTCAAGAAAAAGAAGTCTTCTTCGTATGGTTGGAGATGGGGGCGTCCTCATACGGGCATTGATATTGCTCTTAACACAGGAGACAAGATTTATGCGGCATTTGACGGTGTTGTAAGGTTGGCAAAATATAATGGAGGGTACGGTAATTGTGTCGTCATCAGACATTACAACAATTTAGAGACACTTTACGGACACCTTTCCAAAATTAACGTCAAGCCGGGGCAGAAAGTGAAAGCCGGAGACGTAATCGGCTTGGGCGGAAGTACAGGACACTCTACCGGACCGCATCTTCACTTTGAATGTCGTCTGCTTTATGCTTGTTTTGACCCCGAATGGATATTCGATTTGGAAACATTCAGCATAAAGACTTCCTTTATCAGAATAGACAAAAGCTATTTCGGAGTGGAGTCTTCTCAACAAAAAGCTAACAAACGTGCAGAAAAAAGCCGCCTTTCAAAAGTCGATAGATGCTTTGAGGGTAAACCATACGTCAAAACATCGTCTCTGATTGCCCAAGAGCGACAACAAATCAAAGAAGGTAAGATACCGCAATATAATGTGGCGGCTCAGAATACTCACTCTGCAAGTCAAAATCGCTACATAGTGGCAAAAAAAGGCGATAAGATGAGCAGCATTGCCAAAAGGTATAACCTGAGCGAGCAAACACTTAAACAGCTCAATCCCGGGATAAAAAACAACACCATAACGAAAGAAACCAAAATCAGAATAAAGTAATGTCATCATCACTGAAAAATTTGTCGTCCTACAATCAGGACGAAGTACCCTCGGGTGAGAAAGGAATTTTCGGAATAGTCGTTTCCGAGTGGAATAAGGAGATCGACGAGATGGTACGTCAACAGGCAGAAAAAGCCTCGAAGACTACGCTGACCAAAGAGCAAAAGTTGATAGCCGGCGGTTTTGAAGCGAACAAAG
>SFPR01000056.1 GCA_004551865.1 Bacteroidales bacterium | reverse complement strand
TATCAAAATGTTCGGAAGAAAGACAATCACACCTCCAACTCCTCCGATGATACCTTGTACAACCAAGTCGTTAAAGAAGCCTTGCGGAATGTGAGAATGGGCGTAAGTAGATATTGCTCCCACACCTTCTTCCATCAAGTTCATGGGATAGCTGCCTAAGGTGAAAGTGCAGAAAAACATGAGCCAGATAATGAAGAAGAAAATAAGGTATCCAAGAATGGGGTGGAGTAAAATCTTGTCTATTTTATTAGTTTGTTGTGTAGTCATTTTGTTTCGGTTTAGTATGTTTTGGTTTCTATTCCCAATTCTCTCACTCTGTCGGCATATCTTTCGAGTTCGGGAATGAGAAGTTTTTCAAGATTTTTTTCGGGAGTTATTCTGTCAATCGAATATAGCATGACAGAGCGAGGATTTATGCTTTTGACAATTTCAAGCCAAGGCACAAATTCTTCTTCGCAGGTGTTGTCTATTTTGTGTCCGTCGTTTTCACCTCTCAGAAGAAGGGTCTGAATGATACATTTGCTTCCAAAGGCTTTCAATCGCTCTACCACTGTGTCAAACTTGGCAGATACAGGCTTGTTTATCAAATTAAACATTCGCTCTGTGCCTGCATCGAGTTTCAAAATCGGGTTGTCAATCTTTTGCAATGCCGAAAAAACATCGTCTCTGACCAAAAAAGTGGAGTTAGACAAGATTGTAACTTTGGCTTGTGGGCAATAGAGGTTGCGAAGCGAGATAACATCATCAACTATACCCGAAATTTCGGGGTGAAGCGTCGGCTCGCCATTACCGCTGAAAGTAATTGAATCGATTTTTGCGTTCTCCTCTGACGAAGATGAACTGAGACGTTTTTCCAAAGCCGCTCTTATATCTTTGCGGTCGTTCAAAGGCACATTGTCTCTTGTGTCTATCTCGTTCCAACCACACTCACAATAGATGCAGTTGAAACTACAATACTTCTTCTCGGTAGGAAGTACGTTTACTCCGAGAGAAGTGCCCAATCTTCTCGAATGAATTGGGCCGAATACCATATTTTCAAATAACATATCTATGATATTTTGTTAAAACACTGACACTTTGATATACTTCTTGGGGTTTGCTTTGATGTCTTCGATAAGAGCGTCCAACTTTTTTGCACTCTCATCGAGGCTTTTGTACAATCCTTCGTCGTTAATCAGCAATCCTACGTTTCCTTTGCCTTTTTCGATAACACCGAGTATGTTGTTGAGCTTATCAATCGTTTGAGATGTCTTCATGAGGGTTGTTCCTATCTGAGCTTGAGCTGCAGTGTCGGCAATGTCATTGATTGAAGCCACAATGTTGCTTAGTTTTTCGTTGTTGTCTCTCAGATTTGCGGTAATGCTTTCGGTGTTTGATATTATTTTGCTGATTTTTGCTTTGTCGCTTGCCATAAGGGCGTCAAATTGTGTGGAGATACTGTTGAGCCTTTTGCTTGTTTGCTCCAAGTTGTCAAAGGTTTTTTTGAGGTTGTCTTGAGTTTGTGAGTTTAAGATGTTCTTTGTTGCAAGCAGTATGCTGTCGAGGTTTTGTGCCATAGGCTCAATGCTCGAAGATAGTTTGTCCAACATTCCGAGTTCGATGCCTGTGGCAAGTGTATCTTTGCTCGACAGCAGTTCCTTGCTTTCTCCAAGTTCCAATCGCAAGGCTTTCGAGCCTAAAATATCGGCAGAGTAAAATACAATCTTGCTGTCTTTAGGTAACTTGATTTTGCTGTCTATTGATATGGTAACCTTGAACTTTTCGGCACGCTCACCAATCATTTTGATGTCCTTTATGTAGCCTACTTTCATACCATTGAGGTAAATATAGTTGCTTTCGTGCATACCACTCACGTTGTCATAAATCGCATAGTAAGTTGTCTCGGAGTTAAACAAATCTACACCTTTTAGGAACTTAATTCCCACAAACAACAATACCAATATGGCAAATCCGACCAAACCAACTTTTATTTCTGTCTTCATTCTCATAATCTATTACTTCTATTTCTCGTTCTCCAATGCTTTTGCTTGTTCAAAACTTATACGTTTGCCGTTGTGAAATGCAACAACGAACGCATCTTTATGTCCGGTAGCTCTGACTTTCTGCACATAGTTTGAAGCCTCTTGACGAGAGGCAAACAATCCGGCACAATATTTCCAATATCCGTCAAACTCATAAAGCCATACATCTTCCAACCCTGCAAAGCGAGCATCGTTTGTTGAGAGTTTAGCCTTCATTGACGCAAACTGCACCCGATAAACCACTTTGTTTCCGCTTGATTTTGAGTTGGAAATTGAGTCTTGGATTTGTTGCTCTTTGTTTATTTGTTGCTGTTTGCGTAGAGCCTCCTGCTCTTTGGCAAGAGCAAGCCGCTTGCTTTCCTCAATTTGTTTTTGTTTTTCCATTACACCTTGTGGAATGAGGCTTGTTACCTCAGGAACAGCAACTATAATATTGTCTTTATGTGCCTTGTATTCGCAAATTGCTCTGAATATTGAGGCTGCAATCTCATATTGACCAATTTCGGACATGAGATATTCTTCCTCCTCTTTGTTTGAAATAAATCCAATTTCGATAAGTACTGACGGCATGGCAGATTTGAGCAGTACAACGAAGTTTGCCTGCTTTACTCCTCGGTTTTGAATGGGAGTATTGGCGGTAAGTTGTTTTTGAACCTTGTCGGCAAACCACAAACTCCCTTCCATATATGCGTTTTGGTAGAGAGAAAAGAGTATGTCGTTTTCCGGAGCATTTGGGTCAAAGCCGTCATAGTTCTCTTCGTAGTTTGCCTCCGACAAAATATCTTTGTTTTCTTTCTTTGCCACTTCCAAATTTTGTGCTGCCTTGGTTAGTCCGAGTGCAAAGGTCTCGCTGCCTTTCGGAGCTTTGTTTGTCGAGCTGTTGCAGTGGATAGAAATAAACAAATCTGCACCAATCTTGTTTGCAATCTGACTTCGCTTATACAACTCGACATCTTTGTCAATCACACGAGTATAGTACACCTCCACATCTTTGAGGTTTTCGGTTATCATCTTGCCGAGTTTGAGGCTTACAGCCAAGGTAATATCTTTTTCTTTTGATTTGCTGCCCACAGCCCCCGGTTTGTCTCCTCCGTGTCCTGCATCTATAACAAGTTTGTCGAACTTATTTGAAGAACTGCTCTGTTGTTCTTGAGCAAAAGAAACAATGCTCCACACACACAGCAATCCCCCAAAAATTATACTCAAACTTGTTTGTTTAGCCATTTAATTCACCAATTTTCCAAAAAATCTTACATTTGCAAATCGGTTACAAAGGTACAAATTAAAATCAAAAAACGATTGAGAAAGTCGAATTATATATACAACATCTTACTTTTGATGGTTGGTATTCTGTGTTTTAGCTCCAAAAACTTATTTGCACAAGACACGGTTTCACTATCGAAAAACGACACTGCCACAGCTTCCAAAAAGCTCTCTCACTCCTCTTTGGGAGCCAAGATTGACTATTCTTCGGACGACTCTCTGACATTTTTTCTCGACACCAAAGACATCTATCTCTACAACAACGCAAAGGTCGATTACGAAAAGATGCACCTAAAATCCGGTTTCATGAGCGTCAATTTTGAAACCAAGATACTCTTTGCCCAAGGCATCAAAGACACCCTCGACACCATAAGACAATATCCTGTTTTTCAAGAAGGAAATACGGAATACAAATCCAAGGAGCTGCGATACAATTTCGATACTAAGCGAGGGTTGATAAGCAATGTGTTTACCAAAGAAAGTGACGGCTACCTTCATGGCGAAAAGGTGAAGAAGATAGATGACAAGACAATGTATGTCAGCGGTGGCACTTTCACTACCTGCGACAATGAACAGCACCCTCACTTTGGCATCAGTTTTTCCAAAGCCAAGGCAATAACCGACGACAAGATTGTTACAGGACCTGCATGGTTTTCGCTAATGGAGATACCTCTTCCGATAGGTGTACCCTTTGCTTACTTCCCTTTCACCGACAGCAAGAAGTCGGGTTTTCTCATGCCCTCATACGGCTATGCGGCAAACAGAGGCTACTACCTCAGAAACATAGGCTGGTATTTTGCCATTAGCGACTACATTGACCTTGCCCTCAGAGGCGACATATATACCAACCTTTCGTATGCACTGAACGTTGCATCAACTTACGTCAAACGATACAAATACAAAGGCAGCATAGAGTTTCGCTACGAAAACAACCACACCGGACTGAAAAATACACCCTCTTACAGCTCCTCGTCAGACTTTAAGTTTCGCTGGACGCACACACAGGACAGCAAGTCGCATCCCTATCGCACCTTTTCGGCAAACGTAAACCTTGTCAGCAGCAAGTTTAATCAATACACCACCAATGTGTCCGACTACTTCAACAACACAACCACATCTTCCATAGCATTCTCGACCAAGTTCGGCTCAAGCTGGTCATTCACAGCCAACCTTGGCGAAACATACAACGTAAACAGCGGAGCGATAAGCCTCGACTTGCCCTCAATGACCCTCTCTTCCGTTCAGTTTTACCCTTTCAGACGCAAGAAAGCAAGCGGACAATGCAAGTGGTACGAAGACATCTCGTTCTCATACAGGGCAAACATAATCAATACCATAGACACATACGACACACTCCTTGCCTCCTCAGACCTTATTCGCAATTTCCGCAACGGAATTATGCACACCATTCCCATAGCAAGCAATGTCAAAGTCTTCAAACACATAAATTGGACCAACTCCATAAACTATACCGAACGTTGGTACACCAATTCGATAAGCAAGACCTACAACCCCCAAACCGATATGGTCGATAAGGACACTGTTTACGGCTTTATTGCCAACCGGACGGCAAACTTCACCAGCAGCCTCAACACACGCCTCTATGGAATGTTTAGTTTTAAGAAAGGAGCAATCAAAGCATTCAGACACGTACTCAACCCCTCTCTCTCTTTCAACTATACACCCGACTTTTCTCAACCCTCACTCGGCTTTTATGACTTCTATACCGACCGCAGCGGCAAAAGAGTATATTATTCCAAAACCGAAAACGGCATCTTCGGCTCACCGGCACAAGGAGCTTCGGGAGTAGTAAACATATCTTTGGGAAACAACTTGGAGATGAAAGTAAAAGACAGCCGAGACACCATAAGCGGAACAAGAAAGATTGTACTACTTGAAGCCTTCAATATCTCGACAGGCTACGACCTTGCAAAAGACTCTGTGAATTGGCAACCCCTGAGGATAACAGCCCGAACAACACTCTTTGACAGGCTTATGGTCAATTTTTCAAGTTCCTATACACCATACGTTCTCGACTCAAACGGAGTTGTGACCAACCGACTGCTGTGGGACGAAGAGAAACGACTATTCAAAAAACAAAACTCCCAATGGACGCTCAACATGAGCTGGCAACTCAACTCTAAAGCAAAAACCGAACAAACAAAAGACCAAGAACTCTCACCTGCCGAACAGCAGTACTCTCCATTTGCCAACCCAAATGAAATACTGCCCGACAATGTGGATTTCTCCGTTCCGTGGAACCTTACCCTCGGATTGAATTACAGCAGGCTCAGCTCATATATCGTAGCCATTGCAGGCTATCAGACCAACCAATCGGCAACCCTCACTGCACGAGGTGACGTAAACCTTACTTCCAAGTGGAAGATAGGATTTTCGACAGGCTATGACTTTATCAACAAAGACTTTACCTATACCTCGATAGACTTCTATCGCGATTTGCACTGCTGGGAGATGCGAATGAATTGGATACCCTTCGGACCGAGACAAGGTTGGAACTTCTCCATATCGGTCAAAGCCCCTATGTTACAAGATTTGAAATATGAAAAACGCAACGACTTCCGCAACCGCATGGAATACTAAGCCTCTGTTTGCCGTATTTATCTTTCTTTTCCTTTTGGCAGGCAGAGCTTCGGCACAGACCTTCGACAGCCTTGCAGCCGAAGAGAGCATACGCTTGCAGTTGGAACGCTATCCTGCCTCGACACTGCAAGACATCTATAAGAGCTTTTTTCAAGACGCATTCGGTCCGGGACACCTGATTGACAACCCTATACAGGCAAGACTATACATGGAAGAAGAAAGTCTGAAAAGCCACGAAAGCCTCTGCGAGCTGTACGAAAAAGCAGGAGCAGGAGACAACTACTATAGAGTGAGCCTCAGTCTTGTTGCTTCGGGTGCAGTGAAATCAGAGCAACTATCCGATGCCCTTTGCCGCAGTGCGACAATGACTCAAAGCCCCTCTGCCGCCGAATGGCAAAGCACTTGGCAAAAGATAGAACGCATAACCGCAAAATACAAACACCTGCTCCAAGGGTATGAGAACGACCTACATAAGATAGACCAAGCAATCAATAGCGGCAATTTCATGATGAGACACTCCGCAGCCTACAACCGCAACTACCACCCACACTACCGCATCATTCACCGCACAATCTTTGAAACCGAAATTCTTCCCCTTATCCCCAAACCTGCCTCCGAACAACAATAAAAACCAAAGAACAAAACATCATTTTGCTACATTGGGTTACGATTTCGATTGAGAAGTGTTAAATGATGGGTTATTTTTCGCTTTTTTGAGATAAAATCTTTGCAAGTTCGTATTTAATGGCTAATTTTGCAGAAAATCTACAAAATCAATAGAGAGATGATACTTAAAATAGAATTTGAAAACTTCTTCTCTATCCGAGACAGGGTGAGGATTGATTTCAGAGCTGCAAGCATCAATACGGCTCTAACAAGAGAGTTGAGCCATAATGTGATGGAGTGGAAAGGTGTGCCTATACTAAAAACTGTTGGTTTGTTTGGGCCAAATGCATCAGGTAAATCGAATATTCTTAAAGCCATCAATTTTTGCTGTAGAATGATTTTAGACTCTCACCTTTATAACGAAGGAGTAACATTCAAATTTGAACCATTCAAATTTGATGGTTGGCAAAATAAGCCAAGCAAATTTCTTATTGATTTTGTCTGTGAAGATGTGGAATACGAATACGCTTTTGAGCTAACTCGTGAACGCATCATCAGTGAAAGTTTGTATCATTATCCTGTTGGCAGACGAGCAAAGGTATATGTTCGCGATGCAGACGGAAAGTATAGCTTTGGCACAGGCACGATAGTAAAGCCTTCGGATGTGGTACTCAATACTGGAGAGAAAAATCTTTTCCTAAGTCGTGCAAGCTCTATGAATCGAGGAATAGCTCAAAAGCTTTATCGCTATTTTATGAATCAGTTTCTGCTCGGGCTTGTCAATGTCAATGAAATGGTTGTTCTCGATAGTTTTAATACTTACAAAAAAGTGATTTTAAAGGCTCTTGAAATCTGTGATACCGACATTACCGATATTGAAGCAAGGAAAGAACAAATATATGCACCTGCATCAGTATTGGGACAAGTTGAAGTGAAACCTATTGATGTCTTGAAATTCAAAACATTTCACCGCAACAAAAAGGATGTTATGTTTGATATGGATATGGAAGAATCTGATGGGACAAGAAGGTTGTTCCGGATATTACTTCGATTACTTGATGTAGTAAGGAACAAAAAGGGAATTATTCTTGACGAATTTGACCAAAGTTTACATACTCGTCTGGCTGATTTTATTCTTGATTTGATTCATGCGTCTGAGAGTAGTCAGTTGTTGTTCGCATCTCATAACACAAATCTTATCGATGTCAAGAGACTGAGACGTGATCAAATCATATTTGTCAATAAAACCGAACAAGGAGCTACGGAGGTGTATTCATTATACGACTTCAAGGATTTTCGTGAGAATATGGATGCAGAAAAGGGATATATACAAGGTCGCTTTGATGCCGTTCCTTATGTTGATTCTTCGGTGTCAAGTATCAAACAATTATTAGAAGGTTGATTATGGCAAGCAGAAGAGAAAAAACTCCATCAAAAAAGATGCGGAAAATAGCCCTTGTTATTTGCGAGGGCGAGACAGAAGTGTGCTATCTCAACCTTTTGAACAAGTGGTATAAATCACCTATCAAGATTGTATCGCACATAGAAGGAACAAAGATAACACCATCGTTAGTTGAGAATAGAATAAAGGAACTCAAAATATCTTCGAGGGACAAGGTTTATACTTTCCTGATGTATGATATGGATGTTGAGGTTGTTAATGAGAAATTGCTGAAGTGTAAGGCAGAAATGCTGCTAAGTAACCCTTGCTTTGAAATATGGCTGTTGCTCCATATCAAAGACCAAAAGACTGCCATCAAAACAGATGCCTTAATCAAAGAGTTGAAGAAAATCGCACCTGTGTGGAAGAACTATAACAAATCCGCTTTTACAGATACTCAACAATCTTTCTTAAAGGACAACACTGATGTGGCAGTTATAAGAGCAAAGGGTTTGTGTGAGTTTCAGAATCCGTCAACAGGTATATACAAGTTGATTGAAATGTTGAAAAAGTGATAGTGTGCTATTGCCCTAAAATGATATTATACAAGAGGTAAACTTTTGCAACAAACTTACCTTTTATGACCGATAGAGCAAATCGTCGGCAGTAATTATCTTATTCTTCCTTATGCATAGCAAGAGCAAAAGCGGTTTGCTCGTATTCTGTTTGTGTTTTTACTTAGAAAGCTAAATAATAACTTCTTTCCTTATTTTTCGACGATAAAAATCAAGGATTTTAATCGAATATTTTGAGAAGATTTTTCACCTGTTTTGAGAGCGAAATGAGGCTTTTTCGGACTGAGGTTTTGTCTTGCTTCAACAACATAAGGGTTTTTGCTCACTAACATGAAGTCTTTTTTCAAAAAGATGCAGTCTTATTTCACCCACATCAACATTTACTTTGCTTAAATCGGCACTTATTTTAACGTGAGTTCGATGAAATATAACTCATTGAAAATTTGGCAATCAGCGAAATTCTTCGTAACTTGGTAGTGAAAAAAAAACAATAAAACAAAAGAATTTCGCTATGATTACCGAGGACAAAGTTACTGAAATTTTCTGTGTTGCTGATGATTTTTGCAAAGTTT
>SFPR01000124.1 GCA_004551865.1 Bacteroidales bacterium | reverse complement strand
AACGGAGCTTCATTTGCAGCACGAATTAAAAGAGAGCCTGAACCACAGGCAGGATCATAAATTGTAGCGTCTTTATTTGTGCAGTTTGAAATATCTATTACTTTTGCAAGAATGCGGCTTACTTCGGCAGGTGTATAGAACTGCCCCTTGCTCTTTCCGCTGGCGGTTGCAAAGTTTCGCATAAGATATTCGTAAGCATCGCCGATAAGGTCATCATCTTCTGCCTTGTTGTTTTTAAAATCAAGCTCCGGCTTTTGAAAAATGGCAATAAGGCCTGTAAGTTTGTCCACCATTTCATCGCCCTTGCCGATTTTTGATTCATCGTTAAAGTGAGCGTTATTTATGATTCCTGTAAGGTTGTTTGCTTCTGCAAGCTTTGCAATGAGCTTGTCTATTTCCTCACCGATGTTTTTGTTTCCTTTTAAGGCAACAAGATCTTCAAAACTTGCTTGCACCGTAAGGATCGTCTTTGTATTTATCTGAAACATATTTTACAAACAAAAGTGTAAGAATGTAGTCTTTATATTGAGAGGCATCCATACCGCCGCGAAGTTTGTCGCAGCTTGCCCAAAGTGAACTGTAGAGTTGTGATTTTTTTTACTGCCATAGAGATGCCTCACTTTTGATATTGTCATTCTATTATATCACACAACTCGGTATTTTTGTAGATAATCAAGGCAAGGAGTCCAAGTCCGGCTTTTGTATTCCAATGGAGAAACGCTGGCTGTGATAAAACGGCAGGGCGGGAAACGCAGATACAGAATAGTGAAACCGGGTGTTGAAAAATCTGAAAAAGAGGTTGGCGAAATATTTTGATTTTGAAGATTTTCAGGGATAGGATGCGGGAAAGTCTGGTTTTCCCATTCAGTCAACAGTTGCTTTTTCAATGTAAGCATCAGTCAGATCTTTGTTCTACCTGCGGTCAAATCAAGTTCAGAACGTTCAAGTCCAAAGAGCTTAAAAAATGGCCCGAATTGGTTTTTCCATAATAGCATTTTTTTACCACTTCGGCAATATAGAAACAGTAAAAATTTCGTTCCTTTCGCTAAATTTTATTATTTTGATAATCTTAAAGAGCTAATAATGAATATGAGATAAACACAGGTATATACATTCAATTGAAGAATCCAAATAGAAACGCAACGTTTTTAGTGATAAAAACATGAAAAACACTGCGGGGGATGCCAAGCGGCGGGGGCGCAAAGTCCCCAAGAGCGTCCAACAGCAATACAAATGAGTTAATAAACAAAAAAGGAGACCGAAGTCTCCCCAAGATTAGTTAATTTTGTATTGCTTATGTACAATCAACTGACCTCAGAGCAAAGGTACGCAATTTACCTCGGAATTAAAAGAAAATTCTCAAAAAGAAAAATTGCAAGAGAGATCGGAGTTCATCCATCGACGGTATTGCGCGAAATAAGACGCAACAGCAATGCCAATGGGGAGTATGTATGGTTCAGTGCCCAGCGCAAGAGAGAAAGTCGCAAACACGGGCTTATCGGCAACCACCGCAAGCCACAGGAGCTGTGGTGGCGCATAGACCGGATGATAATCGAGGACGACTGGTCGCCCGGGCAGATAGCCGGAGTCCTGCGCAAGGAGGGCATACACATTGCCAAGCAGACCATCTACAACCATGTGCACGCCGACGCCACAGGCAAACTTGCCGGGCACTTGCCCCACGAGCTCAGATACGCCAAGAGAATCAGGGCCTTACGTCCGACAAAAGCGACCAACATTGCCAACCGCACAAGCATCCACGAGCGTCCGGCGGAGGCCGACGGCAAGCGGTTCGGCGACTGGGAGATGGACACAATTGTCGACTCCTTCGGGCACGCAATCGTCACGCTTACGGAGCGCTCAACCAACTTCATCCTCATGGAGAAACTCAAGGAAGGCAGAAAGGCCATGCCTACGGCAAAGACGGTGGCACGGCTGCTGTTCCCATACCGTGAGCATGTGCTGACGATAACGACCGACAACGGCTGCGAGTTCGCCGCCCATCTTGAGATTACACGAAGGCTGAGCCTAAAGGGCAGGGAAAAGGTCACTGTCTTTTTCGCCGACTCATACTGCTCCTGGCAGAAAGG
>SFPR01000123.1 GCA_004551865.1 Bacteroidales bacterium | reverse complement strand
GAGAGACCTTCTCTCATCTCATTGGCAGTTACGGCTACATCTTATATGGAAGGTAGCCAACCCTTTATATATAGATGTGACGCTATTACCAAAGGTCACTGAAGTCAAGTTGGGACAACCCCAGTATTTAGAAGTGATTGATTACCAATTATTTGCAGTTAATACGGTAGAAAAGCGGATTGGGTATTATTTGTGGGGTTACGGAAAGTGAAGATTTAACGATTTTAACTTGCTTTTACGTGCAAATGTTAGGTTTGGATGACAAAATGAGGGAAGAGAAGAGAAATAAAGGGATGCCGTGAAAAGAGAAAAAAGGATGGGTTGCTGTTGATACGATACCCATTCTCATATATGGATATACAGACAACTTTACTTTATTGACTGTATATATAAGAGGTATAAAGTCAAGTGGATTCAAAGTGGATGGGGTGGTGAGGTGGCAGGTCTTTTCTTTTTTCGACAGTCCCTGTCTTTGTTATCGGGTGCTCCACAATGGCTCGTTCTGCCAGTTGCCTGATGGAAAGCCCAGTGCGCCGAGGTCAACTTCGGGATATTCTGCGAAGAGTGCCTGCATCTTGTCCAGCATGTCATTTCCCGGAGATATGATATTGAGGAAGTACTTGATGATGCACATATCAAAATACACCCTTAATGGGTCTGTCTGAAGCAAAAGCCACGGACGTTTCATTCTTACAGGAATTGTTGCACGTATGGAGAAGACTCTATTCCAGATACGGGCATGGTGTCCGCATGAATTACGAGTGACAGCAACAATGGTTAGCCACGACTCAAATGGAGCAACCTGCAAGTCAAACGACTGTGATATTCGCTTCTTTAGTTTCTTGTTCTTTATATTTGCAAAAATATTGGTGACGACACCAAAGGGAAGGATTTCCATCAATATCCATGCCGGTGGATATGGATTGGAATAGGTCTCCTTGAAATGTGTTACAAATTCTTCCTTTGAGTGGTTCAGTTCGTCTTCTATCAGACGTATGGTTTTGTTGAATTTGGCGGGATTGGAGAAATTCCGCGCATCGGTCATCCAGAAAGCATCACCTGTCATCTCGCATCCATGATTCACGATTGCACATCTCACTGCCACTTCTATCTTCTCGATTTCATTGAAAAGCAACATACGCAGTTTCTTGTCGAAACGATAGAGTTTCAATGCTTTCTCAAATGATGCCCCGCTCTTAAATACATGGTTTTCTTTTGGAATCCGGAGAAGAGGATACATATAGGCAGATAAACGATAATAACCGATGTGGGACAAGTAATGCTGAGCCTTGCTTTCATCGGTTATTGACAGTCCTCTTGATTTCAAGATTTCTATTGACTCGCTCGGAGTCTTATAAGTTTTATTGAATATTGTCCTGTTTGTCATAAGTATAAAAAAAACGACCCGCACATTTGAGCATCGTTGAGAGGCTTGGCGGGTTCTCGTGGCGCAAAGGTACGACTTTTATTTGAGTTGTGCAAGAGTTTGGGGAGAAAAGTGATGATTTGACAGGTGTTTTTAACAGTTGTTGGGTGTTTGGACGTGCAAAATGCTGTGTTTACAAACCAAAGTGGGTGGATTACAAACCAGATTAGGGCATGTAGATGGATTGGTGCTAACTTTGGATAAGCAAAGCTGCATCTCGGCATAATTACCCAAGCAAGCTTGGCAAGTTCTGCTCTCGATTTGCATTTGCTTTGCATCGTCATTATGGACAAGTGCGAGGGCGGACTGCGAAGTGGATGCTGGCATTTACGAAGTTGGCTTGCATGGAAAGCGGAGAGGTGCTACCTTTGTAGCGTCGATGTCGGCAGGGCGGATCCTGAAAAGCCCAATAGTAAAGAGAGTAAGGAAAGAAAAGAATTAAGGTTCTATGAATAGAGAAGATTGTGGGGGACTTATGTCGTTCAGAGTTGAATTTGGTTGTATAGTGGCAAAGTTTGGCAGATATCATTGATATCTATTAAATTTGCATCCAAAAATGCGGAAGAAAGCCTGTTTCAACGTTAAACTGTCATAAATATGAATAAATTTCCGAGCATTTTGATACTTATATGAGAGAAAATTCGTATCTTTGCAGCGCA
>SFPR01000055.1 GCA_004551865.1 Bacteroidales bacterium | reverse complement strand
AGGAACTGATCCTGTGTCAGGTGAAGCTATTACGAGAAAGGTAGATCCTAAAGCTCCTTTGGCAGCTTTGGCATTCAAGATTGCAACCGACCCATACGTGGGCAGAATTTGCTTCTTCCGTGTTTACTCGGGAACTTTGGAAGCAGGTTCATACGTATATAATGTGGCAACCGGCAAGAAAGAGCGTATCTCTCGTGTAATGCAAATGCACGCAAACAAACAAAACCCACTTGACAAGATTGAGGCAGGTGATATAGGTGCAGCAGTGGGATTTAAGGATATTAAGACAGGAAACACTCTTTGCGACGAGAATGCACCGATAGTATTGGAGTCGATGACTTTCCCTGAACCGGTGATTTCCATAGCAGTTGAACCTACAAAGCAGGCAGACATAGACAAGTTCAACAATGCCTTGATGAAGTTGAGCGAAGAAGACCCTACATTGATTATTCAAACCGATGAGGCTTCGGGACAAACAATCATGAAGGGAATGGGCGAGTTGCACTTGGATATTATAATGGACCGTATCAGAAGAGAGTTCAATGTAGAGTGCAATCAAGGCGCTCCTCAGGTTGCATACAAGGAGGCAATCACTTCTTCTTGCGAACACCGTGAGGTATTCAAGAAACAGACAGGTGGTAGAGGTAAGTTTGCCGACATATTGTTTACATTGTCTCCTGCAGACGAAGGCGTCAAAGGATTGCAATTTGTCAATGAAGTTAAGGGCGGTAATGTGCCTAAGGAATTTATTCCTGCTGTTGAAAAAGGATTTAAGGCTGCAATGCAAAATGGTGTCTTGGCAGGCTATCCGCTTGAAAGCATGAAGGTTGTTTTGACAGATGGTTCGTTCCACCCTGTCGATTCAGATGCTCTTTCATTTGAGTTGTGTGCTAAGATGGCGTTCAAGGAAGCTGCAAAGAAAGCAAAACCTGTATTGTTGGAGCCTATCATGTCGGTTGAGGTCAATACTCCTGATGCTTATTTGGGAGATGTTACCGGAGACTTGAACAGAAGACGTGCAATACTCGACAGCATAACAGCAAAAATCGGTGTTCAATCGGTAAGAGCAAAAGTTCCGTTGGCACAAATGTTTGGTTATGTTACTTCGTTGAGAACGATAACTTCCGGTCGTGCAAACTCTACAATGGAGTTCTCTCACTATGCAGAGGCACCTAAGGATGTTACCGAGAATGTTTTGAAAAGTAAGGCTGAGTAAAATTAATAATTATACAATCGTGAGTCAAAGAATTAGGATTAAATTGAAATCGTACGATCACAATTTGGTCGATAAGTCGGCTGAAAAGATCGTCAAGACCGTGAAATTGACAGGCGCACATGTGAAAGGACCAATTCCTTTGCCTACAAACAAGAAGATATTTACGGTCAATCGTTCTACTTTCGTGAACAAGAAATCACGCGAGCAGTTTGAGTTAAGCTCTTACAAAAGATTGTTGGATATTGACAGCGCTTCTCCAAAGACAATAGATGCTTTGGTTAAGTTGGAATTGCCAAGCGGTGTGGATGTCGAAATTAAACTTCCGTAGTTTAGAGCATTAAAAAGGAATTTATATCAGTCGATGTCGAGAGATAAGCTGATGAAAAACAAAAACAATTATTAGATGTCAGGATTAATAGGAAAAAAGATCGGAATGACCAGTATCTATGATGCCGACGGAAAACAAATGCCGTGTACGGTCATAGAAGCCGGTCCTTGTGTGGTAACACAAGTGAAAACGCCTGAAAAAGATGGATATAGTGCTATCCAGTTGGCGTTTGAAGAGATGAAAGAAAAGAATTGTACAAAGCCGATGAGAGGTCATTTTGCCAAGGCAAATACTACACCGAAGAGATACGTTGCCGAGTTCTCTCGTTTTGAAGAGGGAGCAAAGAAAAACTACGGTGAGGTATTGACCTGCGATGTTTTCTCTGAAGGAGAGTTCGTGGACGTTGTCGGAATTTCAAAAGGTAAAGGCTTTCAAGGCGTTGTAAAACGTCATGGCTTTGGTGGTGTCGGAGACAAGACTCACGGTCAGCATGATAGATTGAGAGCTCCGGGTTCTGTTGGTGCATCTTCTTACCCTTCAAGAGTATTCAAGGGATTGAGAATGGCAGGTAGAACAGGCGGTCGCAGAGTCAAAGTTCAAAATCTTCAAATTTTGAAAGTGATTTCTGAGAAGAATGTAGTATTAGTAAAGGGATCTGTTCCGGGTCCTAAGGGTTCTATTTTAAAACTTGAGAGATGGAGTTAAGAGTTTATAGTATAGAGGGCAACGATACCGGCAGAACGGTAGTGGTTGATGATGCTTTGTTTGGTACAGAGCCAAACGATCACGTACTTTGGTTGGCTGTTAAACAATATTTGGCAGACCAAAGACAAGGAACTCACAAGTCGAAAGAACGTTCTGAAGTTTCCGGTTCTACAAGAAAATTGAAAAGACAAAAGGGAACAGGCGGCGCAAGAGCAGGTGATACGAACAGCCCTACCATCAAGGGTGGTGGTCGTGTTTTCGGACCAAGACCAAGAGATTACAGATTCAAATTGAACAAGAAGGTGAAAAGATTGGCAAGATTGTCGGCTTTGTCATACAAGTCAAAAGAAGACAATGTTATGGTTGTCGAAGACTTCTCATTTGATATGCCAAAGACAAAGAATATGCTTAAAGTTTTGTCTTCGTTGAATTTGCAAGATAAAAAATCTTTGTTCGTTTTGGATACAAATCCGAAAAATTTCGTAACTTTGTCGGCTAGAAACTTGAAAAATGTCAGAGTTATGAATGCAGCATCTGTGAATACGTACGAGTTGTTGAAAGCCAACAAGTTAGTCTTTTCAGAAACTGCGATTAAAGAGTTGGACGCAATGCTTGCAAATTCTTAATTGATAAAAGTAAAGAGGAAAGATGGATATTATTGTAAAGCCTATCATAACAGAGAAAGCCACCAAGATGACTGAAAAATTTCAGAATCGTTTTGGCTTTATCGTTGATAGAAGGGCAAATAAGATAGAAATTAGAAACGCTGTTGAGAATTTGTATGGCGTTAAAGTTGAAAGAGTGAACACCATGAATTATTCTGGTAAGAGAAAAGCAAGATTTACGAAAACCGGATACATTCAAGGAAAGAAAGCAGCGTATAAGAAGGCTATCGTGATGTTAGCCGAAGGTGATACAATAGATTTTTTTAGCGAAATTTAATAGATAGAGATGGCTTTAAAGAAATTAAAACCGACAACACCGGGACAGCGTTTCAAAGTTATTAGCGCATTTGAGGAGATTACAGCAAGTAAACCAGAGAAGTCTTTGGTTTATGGTAAGAAGAGAAGCGGTGGAAGAAATAATCAAGGTAAGATGACCATGAGATATATTGGAGGTGGTCATAAGAAATTGTACCGTTTTATCGATTTTCGTAGAGAAAAAGACGGAATACCTGCTGTTGTAAAGACTATAGAGTACGACCCAAACAGAACTGCTCGTATAGCCTTGGTATGCTATGCTGACGGTGAAAAGAGATATATAGTTGCTCCTCACGGTTTGAAAGTCGGTCAGACTATTATGTCAGGTATAGGAGTTGCCCCTGAAATTGGTAATACATTATTGCTTCGTGATATACCTTTCGGAACTATGATTCACAACATAGAGTTGAATCCCGGACAAGGTGCAAAGTTGGTCAGAAGTGCAGGTTCATACGCACAACTTATGTCGAGAGACGGTAAGTATGCAATCGTAAAGATGCCTTCAGGAGAAACGAGAATGATATTGCAATCTTGCAGAGCTACGGTAGGTATCGTTTCAAATGTGGAACATAACCTTGAAGTTTCCGGAAAAGCCGGTAGATCAAGATGGTTGGGCAGAAGACCTCGTACAAGAGGTGTTGTGATGAACCCGGTTGATCACCCTATGGGAGGTGGTGAAGGTCGTCAATCAGGAGGACACCCACGTTCAAGAAAGGGAATGCCTGCTAAGGGATATAAGACAAGATCTCCTAAGAAACAATCAAGTAAATACATAGTTGAAAGACGTAAGAAATAATTAAATCATAGATAGATGAGCCGTTCATTAAAAAAAGGACCTTATATTCATTATAAGTTAGAGAGAAAAGTTTTGGCCGCACAGGAACAGAATAATAAGAATACCATAAAGACATGGTCGAGAGCTTCTATGATTTCTCCGGATTTCGTGGGTTTGACTATTGCTGTTCACAACGGAAATAAACATATCCCTGTTTATATCACAGAAAATATGGTAGGCCACAAATTGGGAGAATTTGCCCCTACGAGAATTTTCAGAGGCCATGCCGGTCAAAAAGATAAAGGTAAGAAATAAAAAGGAGTGCAGAAATGGGAAAAAGAAAACGTGAGAGTGCGTTAGCACGTAAAGAAGCAAAGAAAACACAGTATGTGGCAAAGCTGATGAACAATCCAACTTCTCCAAGAAAAACGCGTTTGATGGCTGACGCCATAAGAGGGGTAGATGTTGAGAAAGCACTCGGTATATTGCAGTTCAGTCGTAGAGAGTCTGCTCCGAAATTGCGTAAGCTTTTGCTTTCTGCAATTGCCAACTGGCAAGCAAAAAACGAAGGTAAAAGAATTGAGGATAGCAATTTGTACATTAAACAAATAACCGTTGATGGCGGAAGACAACTCAAGAGACTTCGTACAGCACCACAGGGAAGAGGTTACAGAATTAGAAAAAGATCTAATCATATAACTCTCGTGTTGGGAAGCAGGGTTGAAGAAAAAATGTCTGCAGCTCAATCAACTGATGCAGAAAAGTAGTAGTTTGTAAATTAGAAAAAGAGTTAATCGGATGGGACAAAAAACGAATCCAATAGGAAACAGACTTGGAATCATCAGAGGTTGGGATTCTAACTGGTACGGCGGAAGAAGATTTGAGACCAAATTGGTTGAAGACGATAAAATCAGAAAGTATTTGAATGTTCGTTTGGCAAAAGCAGGGATTTCCAAGATATACATTGAGAGAACCTTGAAGTTGGTTACGGTAACAATCAATACAGCAAAGCCCGGTATGATTATCGGTAAAGCCGGTCAGGAAGTTGAAAAGTTGAAAGAAGAATTGAAAAAGCTAACCGACAAGGAAGTTCAGATAAATATATCTGAGGTAAAACGTCCTGAGTTGGATGCTGTTTTGGTTGCTTCTTCGGTTGCAAGACAAATTGAAGGTCGTGTATCGTACAGAAGAGCTATAAAGATGGCTATAACTTCTACTATGAGAGCAGGTGCAGACGGAGTAAAAATCTCTGTATCCGGTCGTATAGGAGGAGCAGAAATGGCGAGAACCGAACATTACAAAGAAGGAAGAACCCCTCTTCACACTTTGAGAGCCGATATTGATTATGCACATTCAGAAGCTCATACTACTTATGGTCGTATCGGAGTTAAGGTATGGATATGCAAAGGTATGGTTTACAATAAGAGAGAATTGGTACCTTCGACAGTGGGTGGAAATTCACGAGATGGCAGAATGGGACAGAGACGTCCGAGTGGTTCCATGCAACGTCCTGCAAGAAGAAAATAAGTTTTAATAATAGTCAAAAGTAAAGGATATGTTACAGCCAAGAAAGACTAAGTTTAGAAAACAACAGAAGGGAAGAATTAAAGGAATTGCTCATAGAGGACACGAGTTGGCATTTGGTGCGTTTGGTATAAAGTCTTTGGAAACCTCATTCATTACCGGACGTCAGATAGAGGCAGCTCGTCAAGCTGTTACACGTTATATGAAGCGTGAAGGACAGATTTGGATTAGAATTTTCCCTGACAAACCTATCACCAAAAAACCTAATGAGGTGCGTATGGGTAAGGGTAAAGGTGCTCCT
Source organism: Bacteroidales bacterium (assembly GCA_004551865.1). Taxonomy (GTDB): domain Bacteria; phylum Bacteroidota; class Bacteroidia; order Bacteroidales; family P3; genus Onthomorpha. The sequence continues at coordinate 3,886 of SFPR01000055.1, read as the reverse complement.
GAGTATTTTGTTGCTAAGGTTAAGCCAGGCACCATGCTTTTTGAGGCAGAGGGTGTTCCATTGGAGGTGGCCAAAGAAGCAATGAGATTGGCAGCACAAAAATTGCCGGTTGTTACCAAGTTTGTTGTTAGAAGAGATTACGCTGAGTAGGCATAATAGAAAATATTGAGAAATGAAGAATAATGGATTGAAAGATCTTTCAATTGAAGAGTTGAAAGAAAGATTGGAAGCAGAAAAGACGCAACTGACAAAGATGAAAATCAACCATGCTGTATCTCCGATAGATAATCCAAGTCTTATACAAAAGACGCGTAGGGATATTGCGAGAATTTATACAGAGATAAGCAAACGTCAGTCTAGTGCAGATAATTCAGCGAAGAAATAATAAGCAATCTTAGCGGTATGGAAAGAAATTTAAGAAAGGAAAGAATAGGTATTGTCGTAAGCAATAAAATGAATAAGTCCATCAGCGTAATGGTTGAACGAAAGGTTATGCACCCAAAGTATGGTAAGTTCGTGAAAAGAAGTACCAAGTTCATGGCTCATGATGAAAAAAATGAGTGCGGAATGGGTGATACAGTTCGTATAATGGAGACAAGACCTTTGAGTAAAAATAAACGTTGGAGATTAGTCGAAATAATAGAAAGAGCTAAATAAAATGGTACAACAAGAAACAAGATTAGTTGTCGCAGATAATAGCGGAGCGAAAAGTGCTTTGTGCATAAGGGTTCTTGGAGGCACAAAGAGAAGATATGCGTCCGTAGGTGACAAAATCGTAGTAGCGATTAAAGATGCACTCCCTTCTGGAAATGTGAAGAAAGGCTCTGTGTCTAAAGCAGTAGTTGTCAGAACGAAAAAAGAGGTCAGAAGAATGGACGGATCGTACATTCGTTTTGATGACAACGCTTGCGTTTTGCTAAACGCAAATGATGAAATGAGAGGAACTCGTATCTTTGGTCCTGTTGCAAGGGAGTTGAGAGAAAAGCAGTTTATGAAGATTGTTTCGTTAGCTCCTGAGGTATTGTAATAACGCAAAAACGAAGAGAAGATGAAATTGCATGTAAAAAAAGGTGATACGGTGAAGGTTATTGCCGGAAATGACAGAGGTAAGACAGGAAAGATACTTGTTGTATATCCGGGAAAGAGCCGTGCTATCGTGGAGGGCTTGAACAAGATAAAGAAACACACCAAGCCAAACCCTAAGAATACACAAGGGGGAATAGTAGAAAAAGAAGCTCCAATCCACATTTCTAATTTGATGGTTGTAGATTCAAAGGGAAATGCAACAAGAATTGGAAGAAGATTGGACGAAAAGACAAGTAAATTAGTGCGTTACTCTAAAAAAACAGGGGAGGTAATCAAGTAATGGGATACACACCGAGACTAAAACAGAAATATAAAGAGGAAATAGTTGCTGCTTTGATGAAGGAGTACAACTACAAGTCAGTTATGCAGGTTCCTCGTCTTGAAAAAATATCTTTGAATCAAGGTTTGGGTCGTTTGGCTGTGGCTGATAAAAAAGTCATAGACAAAGGAATTGAAGAAATGACTTTGATTGCAGGACAGAAGGCTGTTGCTACAAGATCAAGAAAAGATATTTCTAATTTCAAGTTGAGAAAAGGTATGCCTATCGGAGTGAGAGTAACTTTGAGAGGCGACAGAATGTATGAATTTTTGGATAGATTGCTTTCTGCTTCAATTCCGAGAATAAGGGATTTCAGAGGAATCAACGATAGTGGCTTTGACGGAAGAGGAAACTTCTCCTTCGGAATCACAGAGCAAATCATATTCCCTGAAATAGATATTGACAAGGTAAACAACATTCAAGGAATGGACATTACCTTTGTTACATCAGCAAGAGAAGATAAAGAAGCAATGTCTTTGTTGAAGGCGTTTGGTTTTCCATTTAAGAATCAAAACAATTTGTAGGCTATGGCAAAAGAATCAATGAAAGCGCGTGAGCGTAAGAGAAAGGCAATAGTAGCTAAATATGCTGCAAAGCGTAAAACTTTGTTGGAAGCAGGAGATTATGAAGCTCTTCAAAGATTGCCTCGTAATGCATCTCCGGTAAGATTGCACAACAGATGTAAACTAACAGGAAGACCAAAGGGATATATGCGTCAATTTGGAATTTCCAGAATCAATTTCAGAGAAATGGCTTTGGCAGGATTGATTCCCGGAGTTAAGAAAGCAAGTTGGTAGGATAAAGTCAGTTACAATTAAAACAGAATATTAAAATGGTTACAGATCCAATAGCAGATTATCTAACGCGAATCAGGAATGCCTCATTGGCAAGACATAAGGTAGTAGAGATACCTGCTTCCAAAATCAAGAAAGAAATAACCAAGATATTGTTTGACAAGGGTTATATTTTGAATTATAAGTTCGAAGATGAAACTTTCCCTAGTACAATAAAGATAGCTTTGAAGTATCATCCATTGACTAAAGAACCTGCGATGACCAACATCAAGCGTGTGAGTACTCCCGGTTTGAGAAAGTATGTCGGAGTTGAAGATATGCCAAGAGTTTTGAATGGTTTGGGTATTGCTATAATTTCAACATCGAAAGGTTTGATGACAGACAAAGAAGCAAGAGCTTTGAATATTGGAGGAGAGGTAATTTGTTACATTAGCTAAAATTTAAGGAGGAAGACAGATGTCAAGAATAGGAAAATTACCGATAAGCCTACCCAAGGGAGTGGAAGTAGTGGTAGATGGAGATAATGTAGTTACAGTTAAGGGAAAACTTGGAACCTTAACACAGAAAGTAAATCCTGCAATCAGTGTGGCAGTTCAAGACGAGCATATAGTACTCACAAGAGCTACCGACCAAAAACAACACAAGGCTCTTCATGGTTTGTACAGGGCTTTGATTGCAAACATGGTTCACGGAGTATCCGAGGGATTTAAGACAATTCAAGCCGTTGTGGGCGTTGGTTACAAGGCTCAGGTTCAAGGTCAAATCTTGGAGTTGTCGTTGGGTTACTCTCATAATATTTTCTTTGAACTGCCAAAGGAGATAAAGTGTGAGACAGTAACAGAGAAAGGAAAAGATCCTCTTATCATAATGACAAGTATTGATAAACAGTTGTTGGGACAAGTCGCTGCGAAGATTCGTTCTTTGCGTAAGCCTGAACCATACAAAGGTAAGGGAATCAGATTCCAAGGAGAAGTTATCCGTAAGAAAGCAGGTAAGGCGGCTGCTAAGTAATTTTTTGAGAATTAAAATCCGTACGAGGATGGCAACTAAGAAAGAAGTAAGAAGATTAAAGTTAAAGATGAGGATCCGCAAAAAAATCAGCGGAACAAGTAACAGACCTCGTTTGACAGTGTTTAGGAGCAACAAAGAAATTTATGCTCAGTTGATAGATGACGTAAATGGAGTTACGTTGGCTTCTGCATCTACGATGGAGAAAAGTTTTGAAAGAAATGGTACAAAGACAGATATGGCTGCAGTTGTAGGTAAAAATATTGCAGAAAGAGCAAAAACAATAGGCATAGATGCCGTTGTGTTTGACAGAAATGGTTATTTGTATCACGGAAGAGTAAAATCATTAGCAGAATCTGCCAGAGAAAATGGCTTAAAATTCTAAGGTATGGCTGAATTGAATGTAAAAAGAGTAAAGTCAAGCGAGATAGAATTCAAAGATAGGCTTGTAAGCATAAACAGGGTTACAAAAGTAACCAAGGGAGGAAGAACATTCAGTTTTTCTGCAATCGTTGTTGTAGGAAACGAAAATGGCGTAGTAGGATATGGTTTGGGTAAGGCAAAAGAAGTTGCAGCAGCCATAGCCAAAGGAATAGATGATGCTAAGAAGAACTTGGTAAAGGTACCGGTTTTGAAAGGAACTGTTCCTCACGAACAAACTGCTAAGTATAGCGGAGCC
>SFPR01000016.1 GCA_004551865.1 Bacteroidales bacterium | reverse complement strand
TTGGAGAGCGTGTTGCTGACAGAAAACACCGAGTTGAACTCGGCAGTGAGCGTTGTGAACTATTCTTTCTACACTTCGGAAGCGGAGATTGAGGACTTCTTGTCCGAAAACCGAGAGAAGATACAAATCGTTTCGGGAAATTGTTCCTCAACAGCCTGCGAGAGTTTCGGCAAAGCCCAAGAACCACAGATTGACGACTTTGCCGACGGACTTGACACCATGAAATGGCTTGATGGTTTGAGGTAAAAACGCTCCGAATTGGCTTTTTCGAGTAAATTTTCTCTCTTTTGTAAGAACGAAAAGGGATTACCAAACTTTTTCTTTTGTTGGTAATATCATTACCACGGCGTGGTAATCCTATTACCATGGCGTGATAATCCTATTACCATGGGCTTGGTAATACCATTACCAACGAGAAAATTTTTTGGTAATCCTGATTTATCAAAGAAAAAACCTCGCTTTGCAATGACAAAACGAGGTTTTATTGTGGAGTTTCTTCGCTCAACCCAAACTTTCCTTCAACATCATGAGACGATTGGCAATGTTGGCTTCGCTAACCGAGCTGTCAAAGTCCAAACCAAGTATATTGACCCCGGGATAACATTGTTTGATTTTGTTTTCCATGCCTCTGCTTATGATGTGATTGGCAATGCAGCCAAAGGGTTGAAGACTTATCACCGCATCTGCCTTGTTTTTTGCATACGAAACAATCTCTGCCGGAAGCAGCCAGCCCTCTCCAAACTGCACATACAAAGGCAGAATGTCTTTAACGCCCTCTGCAAGCTCATAAACGTCTTCCAAAGGAGAGAAATACTTAAATCTACTCAACACTTTGTTGAACTTTTCGACCTCATGCCTTACAATCTTATAGGCTTGCGAGAAAACGAAGTCGGGAATGTTGCTTTTGAGAAGATTGTTTTGCAGCTTGGCATCGCGATTGACAAAGCTCTGAGTAAAAAAGGGCGTAAGCATCGGAGGCAAGACCTCAATGTCGTGTTCGGTAAGCCAAGAGGCTATGTTTTTGTTGGCAAAGGGATGAAATTTGAGGAATATTTCTCCTACTATTCCTACCTTTTTTCTTTCCAATCTCTCCTTTGGCAACAGGCTGTTGAAGCTCTCGACTGCCGAAGCAAGAAGTTGGAGCATTGCCTTGCGGTCAGACTTCAACACAAGAGCCTTCGCCTTTTGCAAATAGGAGTTTTGGAGGTCTTTCGCAGCCTTTTTGTCGCTTATTCTGCACACCGTGGCATAATAAAGTTTTGAAAGACTGTCGCCAAACAACATTGCAGAAAAAGCAATCGGCAGAATCTTAACCCAATTCAACTTAAAGCCGGGCTGATTGTTGTTCAAATCCCCTCCCATTGTAACACTTATCACCGGAATGTTTGCAAATCCCGCATCGACCAAGGCTTTCCTTATTACCGCATAGTAGCTCGACGCCCTGCATTGCCCTCCCGTTTGAGTAATTCCGACTGCTGTTGAAGACAAATCGTACTTTCCGCTTTTCAGAGCCTTGATTACATCGCCCACAATGAGGGTTGCAGGATAGCATACTTCGTTGTTGGAATATGTGAGACCAATCTCTGCCGAACGCTCGTTGCTAAGGGGAAGCACTTCCAACTTATAGCCGCTCAACTCAAAGACTTCGGGAAGCAAAGGTGAGGCATATTCGGTAAAAAAGGGAGCCAAAATCGTTCTCTGTTTGTCTTGCTTGGTGAAAGTCTTGGTATTGACAAACAAAGCAGGCTTTTGTGAGCTTCTTTCGGGCAGAGCGGCAATGCTTTCCAAAAGGCTGCGAACTCTAAGCCTCATTGAACCCACATTATTGATGTCATCTACCTTTATAATAGTGCATACCTTGTCGTAACGCTTGAAAATGTTTTCTATTTCGTCGAGAAGGAAAGCATCAGGTCCGCATCCGAAAGAGGTAATCTGCATATAGTTGATACGATTGTCTTGAAGAGCGGTCCACTTTGCAGCTTTGACAATTCGATTCATGTATGCCCATTGCGAAAGCATATAAGTATCCTGCATATCGAGCGAGTGTTCGTCTCTCAAAAGGTCATCGCTTATCACGCAAGCCCCCAAGTCTGAAACAATGTCGCTCAATTTGTGTTGAATAAGGCTGTCGCTGTGGTAAGGACGGGCAGCAAGCATGACAACAGGCTTGTTTGCTTCCAAAGCATGGTCGAGTATTTCCTTGTTTTTGGATTTTATGTCTTTGGTATAAAGAGCCTGTGCGGCAAGAGCCGATTGCAGAGCCGTGTTCAGCTGTTTGTCGCTCACAGAAAGCCCTTTGCACCTTTCGGAAAGAGTATCCACATAGTTTTTGAGGTTTTTCAAGAGCAACTTTCGGTTTTTGAAATTGAAAACAGGGTTATCCAAATGGCAGTTTTCAGAACCGAAGATAGAGAGTTGGTTTTTCACAATAGTATTATAGGAAGAGACAATCGGGCAGTTGTAAGTATTTGCAGCCGACTTGTCGTCTTGCTGTTCGTAGATGACAAAAGGGAAAAAGATATTGTCAATTCCCCTATCCAAAAGGTTCTTGACGTGAGAGTGAACCAACTTTGCAGGAAAACAAATGTTCTCGCTCATTACCTGATGAAGTTCTTTCTCGTAGCTTTCGTAGGTAGAAAGGTCGCTAAGCTCCACATTGATGTTCAGACAAGAGAAAAACGCCTGCCAAAAAGGGAAATCCTCAAACATATTCAGCACTCGCGGAATGCCGAGGGTCAAAACAGGATTGTCCGAAGAGGTATTGCGAAACACTCTCTCCAATTTGTATGCATAGATGTTCTCTGCTTTTTCTTTTTTTGCAGTGGAAGTGAAGACTTTCTCACATTTGTTTCCCGAAAAGTAAGTCTTGCCGTTCGCAAAGCTGTATTTGGTTACAAGACATTGGTTTTCGCAACCCTTGCAATGAAGTTCCTTGGTTTCAAAATCGGACAAACGTATTTCTTTTGCAGCGACTTGTTCCTTTGATTTGACGCTTTCCGCAGCTGCAACGGCACAACCGTAAGCCCCCATAAGCTCGGGCGACGAGCTTCTGAAGACTTTTGTTCCCATAATGTTCTCAAAGGCTTTCACAATGGCATCATTTCTCATCGTTCCGCCCTGAACGACTATGTTTTTGCCAATCGAGTGAGAGCCAATCTTCAAAACCTTGTACAAACAGTTCTTTACAACCGAATAGGAAAGCCCTGCCGAAATATCAGCAACCGATGCCCCCTCTCTCAAAGATTGCTTTACCTTGGAATTCATGAAGACTGTGCAACGCGTTCCGAGGTTGCAGGGATTTTTTGCAAGAGTTGCAAGACGTGCAAAGTCCGAAACACCATATCCGAGTGAGCGTGCAAAAGTCTCGATGAAAGAACCGCAACCCGAAGAGCAGGCTTCGTTGAGTTCAATTCGGTTAAGTACTCCGTCTTTTATGTACATTGCTTTCATGTCCTGACCTCCTATGTCGAGAATAAAATCGACTTGGGGACACAAAACCTTGGCTGCTTTGTAGTGAGCAATGGTTTCCACAATCGACATATCCAATCCGAATGCCGCCTTGATTAGATCTTCGCCGTAGCCGGTGGAACAAGATGCCACAATTTGAGGAGCGGCATGACACTTTTCGATTTGCTCACACATTCTGCCCAAAGCCGCTTTCACAGCCCCCAAAGGATTGCCTCCGTTGGCAGAATAGTCCGAAAAAAGTATGTTATGGTTGCTGTCGGTCAAGACTAATTTGGTTGTTGTCGAGCCTGAGTCTATTCCGATGAAGGCTCGGGAGCAAAATCCCTCGAGTGATTTTGTTCGCTCGGCTTTTCCTTTTTCTTTTTGCCACAAAAGCAACTCTTCTTTGCTCGAAAAGATTGGTTGAAGTCCCGATTGACTTTGGCAAGTGGTCGAAAGATTTGAGGTTTTCAGCTTTTGTGCAAACTCGCTCAGGCTTGTAACAAAGGATTGTTGCGTTTGGGAATAAATACAGCCCATTGCAGGAATGAGATTGGAGTATTCGAGACAGAGTAAGTCGGTTTCGCTCAAATGGAGCTGACGTTCAAATGCCTGCCTTAACGATTTGATGTAGGTAAGCGGTCCTCCGCAAAGAAGTATCTTAGGTTTGATTGGCAGACCCTTCGACAAAGAAGATATAACCTGCAATGCAATGGCGTTAAATATGGAAGCGGCAATATCTTGTTTGCTTACAGCTTTGGCAACAAGGTTTTGAACGTCTGTTTTTGAAAATACACCACATCGAGATGCTATCGGATATATGTGTTCTGCACTTTGAGCAAGAGCATCAAGCTCTTCGACTGCCACGCCAAGCACAACAGCCATTTGATCTATGAACGCACCCGTTCCTCCCGCACAATTACCATTCATTCTCATAAGAGGCATTTGGCCCTTGTCAAAGAATATTATCTTGGCATCTTCTCCCCCAATGTCGATAAGGGTGTTTATCTCCATTTTGCTGCTTTTGACAAAGTTGGATACGGCAATCACCTCTTGAACAAAAGGTAATCCCAATCTCTCCGAAAGTCCCAAACCTGCAGAACCCGTAATCACCACTTCGGCTTGCACATTTCCTATGACATTTTCTGCTTGTAACAAAATATCTGCCACACAACAAGCAACATCTGCGTTATGTCTTGTGTATTTTGAGTAAACCACCGACTTGTTTTCGTCTTGAACTACAAGTTTTGCAGTGGTCGAACCTATGTCTATACCTAATTTGTACATCATTGTCTTGCTATCAATCGAATAATTTGAGAGTTTATTTGTTTTCTATCAGTGCGGTAATCGCTGTTTTGATATGTTCTTTCCTCTTTTTCAAGAATTCATCTTTCGCTTGTTCGTCTTTATTCAACAAAACCATGGGAATGGAAATGAGAAAACTAAATACGTCGAGCGAAAGTATGTCAAGCAACAAATCTTCCGCCTTCATATCTTTTAGAAACCTATTTTCGGCTTCGCTATCCATCTCTTGCTGCAATTCTTGCAACATATTGCCCAAACGACTGAGTACCACGCTTCTGAAACTCTCAAAGAACTTGTGATTGTTACTCATCTCCCGCAACAAAAACAAAGGGAACTCGGGATTGTTCTCCAAAAACTCAAAATGAATGTCGATAATGTGACATATTTTCTCCCTAAGGTTACAACCCTCGGGTATGGTGGAAAAATATTTGAAGATAATATCGCTGTTTTGGTTGATTATGGTTTCCAATAACTTCTCCTTGCTTCGAAAATAGTAGTGAATCAAGGCTTGATTGCAGCCTGCAAGTTTTGCAATCTGAGTTGTCGAAGTACCGTCGTAGCCATTTTTCAAAAACAATTCCTTGGCACAAGCAAGTATCTTCTCCTCCATCGAATTTCTTTGTTCGTCCATTTGTTTAATATCTTTGTTTAATAGACTTATTAAAAGCCGCTGCAAAAGTAGGACAATTTTTCAAATGTACCAAACAAATAATTGTTAAATTCAAATTGGGTTTTGCAACAAGAAAGCCTCAATTCGCTTTTTGCTATCGGCAAACCAATGGAATAAATACGACAAAAATAACCAAAGTTTGATTGCAGAAAAACCTGCCTTAAATGCACTTCTGCGGCGTGGTAATGCTATTGCAAAGCAAAAAAAATTTTGGCAATCCTGAAGATCGTCTGAAAAAGAGAGCTTTCTGCGAAAAATTATTGGCGAAAGTCTTGGAGAAAACGGACTTTGATGTGATAGTCCTTTGATATCAAACTTACTTAATGACTTGATAGTATCATTATCACGGCTGATAATGATACTATCTTCCCAAGACAATACCATTATCCACGGCTTGGAGTGTATTCCTATCGACTTTCATGGTTTGCAAATTTGGAAAAACTTTCTGCAATCGCCTATTCGATATGTTCAAATGGTGAAAGCACAAAAAAAGAGGAACTTTTCCTAAGCTCCTCTCTTTGTTTCAAAAGTGCGGGTGAAGGGACTCGAACCCCCACGCCTCACGGCACCAGATCCTAAGTCTGGCGCGGCTACCAATTACGCCACACCCGCCCGATTTTGCGGTTGCAAAGATAGTACAACTTTTGATTTCTGCCAAATTTTACAGAGCTTTTTTGCACATTTTTTTGCAACCAAAATCGTAAATCACTCTATTTCAAACCCATTTTCTTAACCAAAAGCGGTGTAATGTCTTCGCTATCTTCCGAATACCACAATATACCGTTGCTCTCAAAGATATAAGTAAACTTGTTTTCCTTTGCAATTTCGGCAACGACTGCTTTGATTTTGTCTATCACCACCGTGAACAACTCATTTTGTTTGTTGCTCAAATCAACCTGTGCATTTTGTTGAAACATCTCCATTCTCTCCAACACACCTCTGATTTCGTTCTCTTTGTTTGCTCTCAAAAGGTCGGTTAATTGGTCTTTTTTTGCCTCATACTCCTGAGTTAGTCTTGTGTACTCGGTTTGCATTGCCTTCAACTCTGCTTCCAACTCTGCGGCATAATCTTTCAAGACATTTTGTACCGAATCTGCCTCAGGCATTCTTTTCATCAATTCACTCGAATTAAAATGTCCCAATTTGATTGTCTTTTGTGCAAAAGCACCTGTTGCAAACAAGCATAAAGCTGCAACCACCAATACTTGAAATGTTTTTTTCATTCTTTCTGTTGTTTATTTTGTTGTTATTATTTATTTCTGCAAATACTCTTTTCGCCTTATCGCTTTGAAGAATTGACCTTATAGCCCAATTCTGCCAAAACAAGGTCGCTTATGTCGGTCTTTCCATCGACATAAAGTATGGTTGCTCCCGACGACTTGTCAAACACAACCGAATAGTTCTTCTCTTGAGCCACCTTTTCGATAGCATTGTATATTCGGTCTTGAATTGGTTTTATCAATTCGGAACGTTTCTTTGCCAAATCGCCCTCGCTGCCAAATCTTTGCTTTTGCAAATTCTTTGCTTCTTTCTCTGCCGCAATGATTTCGTTTTCTTTTTGAGTTTTCAAATCGTTTGGCAAAAGAACAGCCTCGGCTTGGAAAGCCTTATAGAGCTTATCGACCGCCTGAAACTTCACTTCTATCTCTTTTTGCCACTGAAGCGACACTTCTTCAAGCTCTTTTTGAGCCTGTTTATACTCAGGTACATTGCTCAAAATGTAGTCTGTATCTACACAAGCGTACTTTTGTGCATAGGTGCAGAGGGATAAAACCGACAACACCGCAAATAACAAATATCTTTTCATCTTTCTGTGATTTTTTATCTTCAATACTAATTTTCTAATCTATTGAACCATTTATCGAGAAATGGAAATGAGAGCCGTTTGTGCCTGTTGTTCCCGGCACATCGTCAAATCCGTATCCCCAATCTATTCCCAGAGTTCCGAACATCTGCATAAAAATCCTTATTCCCACTCCTGCCGAACGATACATCTTGAAAGGCTCAAAGCTCTGGAAGTTTGCCCAAGAGTTTCCGCCCTCAAAAAATCCGAGAACATAGACAGACGCCATTGGATTGAGCGTTACAGGATAGCGGGCTTCGAGAGTAAATTTGTCAAATACCGTTGCTCCGCTCTCGGGGTTCAAACAATTATTGTCATATCCCCTGAGGGACACCAATTCTCTTCCGTCCAAAGAATAACCTGTCAATCCGTCTCCTCCGAGATAGTATCTCTCAAAAGGAGAATAGCCTACCTCGCTGTTATATTGTCCCAAGAAACCAAACCTTGCCCTTGTTGAGAAAACCAAATCATCGACCACGTTGAAATACCATGCAGCTTTTAAGTTGATTTTGTAGTATTCCAACCATTTATACTTCTCTGCCGAGGTCATTGTCGAGTAATCTTTGTTGTTTACCAACGAATAGGGGAATGTAAGCTGAGTTGAGAGGGTTACTTCCGAGCCTTGACGAGGATATATCGGCTGATCGACCGAGTTTCTCGAAACAATGAGGCTGTAATTGATGTTGTTGGAAATTCCCGTCGGCATTGCAAAGCTCTGATAGTTCTTGACATTGTATTGCTGATAGGTAATGCCGTGGCTGAGCGAGAAATAATCGTCAGGCCACTTCAATCTCTTTGACAAAGATACCGAAGCACCAAAAATTCCCAAGTAGTACTCTCGCTCGCTTGTCGTATTCCAATAGCCGTCGTCCTGATAAGAGTAATAGACGCTTGTTGTGAGAGCCTGAGGTTTCTTCCCTCCAAGCCAAGGCTCGGTAAACGAAAGATTAACCAAGCTGTAATATGTGCCGTTGGTCTGCAATCTCAAACTCAATCGCTGTCCGTCTCCCGTAGGAAAAGGTTTCCATGCATCTTTCTTAAATAAATTTTGAGCCGAAAAGTTTGTCAGCGAAATACCTGCCGAGAATATTACCATATTTGCTCCCCAGCCTCCCGAAACATCAAAGGTTGAACTCGATTTTTCTTCCAACTGGTATTCTATATCGACAGTTCCGCTTTCCGGATTGGGTCTTATGTCAGGATTTATCTTTTCGGCATCAAAGTAATTGAGCTGTTGTATTTCCCTAATTGAGCGATAGACATTGTCTCTACTGAAAAGCTCTCCCGGATAGGTCTTCAACTCTCTCATAACGACATAATCGTTCGTTACGGTGTTGCCACTGAGGGATACTTTTCCTATTCTTGCCTGCTTACCCTCATATACTCTCATCTCGATGTTGATTGTGTCGTTCACAATCGTCGTTTCAACAGGTATTACTCTGAAAAACAGATAACCATCGTCCGTATAAAGAGAGTAAATATCCGTTCCCGTAGGATCATACTGCAAATTCTTTTCGAGAAGCGACTTGTTGTAGTCGTCTCCCTTGTTTATTCTCAATCGTTTTGACAATTCGGCTGCATCATATTTGGTATTGCCCACCCAAGTTATGTCTCCAAAGTAAAATTTGTTACCCTCATGGATTTCCATGTCGATTACAACTTCCTTGACCTGCTTTTTCTTTCCGAAAAAGTTCTTTCTCACCGCATCGACCACATAGACACTGTCGCGAATTATCTTTGCATCGCGAAAGCCCTTGTTGTTATAGTTCTCAATTATCAATTCCTTATCGGCTTGATACTCTTCATCTACAAATCTTGACGATTTCCAAAATCTCCACCAACGATACTCTTTGGTGTTCTTCATTTTGGAACGGACTTTGCTGTCTTCCACAGAGTACAATTCTTCGTCCGACTTCCAAAACTTCCACCAATAGTTATAGCTCTTGCTCTGCTTTACAAGTCGATTGCTGTTTCCGCTGATGTTTATCGCTCCTATACGTACTTTTTCTCCCTTGTCAATCTTGAAAGTCAGGAAGGCTTCGTTGCGGAGTGTGTTTGTGTCTTTCTTTTCTTCAATTTCGGTAACAACAGAGTAGTATCCCTTGTCGGCAAAGTAGTCATGTATTATGTTGCGGCAGTTGTTTTTCAGGTTTTCTGTAACCACATCGCCCGATGCAATGTTCATTTTCTCTTTGAGTTTGTCGGCTTCGGAGCGCTTAACACCCTCTATCTTAAATGCAGTCAGCCTCGGCTTGGTGAGTAGCTTGTAAACCAAAAAGACCGTCCTTCCTTCAGCTCTCGAAATCAGGATTTGAACATCGTCAAATATGCCTTGCTTCCACAGTTTGTCGATTGCAGAACTTATCTTATCCCCCGGCAGCGAGATTTTTTCTCCTACCGATATGCCCGAAAGAAGAATGACCGAATTGTGATCCAAATGCTCTGCTCCGACAACCTCAATCCCTCCGACTTCATACTCTTTGGGAGAGAAATAATCCAATTCTATTTTATTGGTTTGTGCAAACATTGCCATGGTGCTGCACAACAATATATATATAGGTAGTAAAAGTACTCTGTTGATTTCTTTCATTTATCAGCCGATGATTTATTCTTGCAAATTGTAAACGTATGGTTTTGAATTTAATTTTGTTTTCAAACAATTTTGTCTTTACTTTTTGAGTTGTTCGCTTGTTTTTCCGAAACGTCTTTCCCTGCCTTGGTAATCGACAATCGCTTTATACAACTCTTCTTTTGTGAAATCGGGCCAGAGTGTGTTGGTAAAATACAATTCCGTATATGCCAACTGCCACAACAGATAGTTGCTAAGTCTGTATTCTCCGCTTGTTCTGATTAGCAAATCGGGGTCGGGATAAGATGCCGTTTCAAGATTTGCCGAAATGTAGTCCTGAGTTATCTCTTCGGGGGCGAGTTCTCCTTTGGCTGCTCTGGCTGCAATGGTCTTGATTGTTTTGGTTATTTCCCAGCGAGAAGAATAGTTGAGAGCCAAAATAAGCGTCATTCGGCTGCCTTTTCGGGTTCTTTCCATACAACCTTCAAGAGCCTTGCGAGTGTCTTGCGAAATGGCACTCAAATCTCCTATACATTCCAAACGAACACCATTATCGAGTAATGTCTTTTCTTCGTTTGCTATTGTCGAAACCAACATCGACATCAGAGCATCAATTTCTTCTTTTGGTCTGTTCCAATTTTCGGTCGAAAAAGTGTATAATGTGAGATATTCCACCCCCAATTCGGCACAGGCTTCAGTTACCTGCCTTACGGCATTGACGCCGTTTTGGTGTCCGAACACTCTTTCTCTGCCTCTTTGTTTTGCCCATCTGCCATTACCATCCATAATCACGGCAATATGTCTTGGCAACTTCTCACTAATTATACAATCCTTGGTTTCCATGTCAGAAAATTGTAAACAAATTATCTCTTGTCAATATGCTGTTGTGTGCCAACTGATTTGCAAAGTTAATTATTATTTTGCAGCCGACAAAGAAAACGCTGTTTTTTTGACCTTTTGCAATGTAAAATTCAGAAAACAATAGCCCGAAATCAATGTTTGATTTATCCGATTTGCAAGAAAAAAATCGACTTTTTGATCTGCTCGAAAAAAAACGGCGTTTTACTCTCCCAAAACGCCCTTTCAACAAAATAAAACGGCGTCTTGACAGAGCAAATCGGCGTTTTATCAAGCAAATTTTTGAGATTTGATTTTCAACTACTTATATCAGCTCCAATCGGGAGGCGTCCTGCCTTATGAAAATGAACAACAAAAGAGTGAAAGCCCACAAAGACGAGCCTCCGTAGCTGATAAACGGAAGCGGAATGCCGATTACGGGAAGCAATCCTATGGTCATTCCTATGTTTACAAAGAAGTGGAAGAAAATAATGCTCGCAACTCCATAGCCATATATCCTTGCAAATTTGCTCCTTTGTCTTTCTGCCATTTTCACAAGCCTGATACACAAAGTAAGAAACAAAATTATCGTTATCGAACTGCCTATAAATCCCCATTCTTCGCCTATGGTACAGAAAATAAAGTCGGTATCTTGTTCGGGAACGAAGTTGTATTTTGTTTGTGTGCCGTTCAAAAATCCTTTTCCCAAAAATCCTCCGCTGCCGATTGCGATTTTGCTTTGATTGACATTGTAACCCACTCCTTTCAAGTCTTCTTTTTTGCCCAACAAAACCTCAATCCTGTCTTTTTGATGTTGCTCCAAACCCTTGTCAAACACCACATCGACCGCAAAAACCACTGCCGAGGAAATCAAAAAACAAACAAGAAACAACCACACCTTGGTTCTGTGCGACTGTCTTTTGATTACAAGCCATGCCACAAGGCACAAAGCAAACAATATGGCGACCAAAATATATTTGTCAATCAACAATGCCGAAACGAAAAGCACAATCAAAGCCGCTCCAAATACCAAGACATAGGCAGACAATCCCTCTCGGAACAGCACAAACACAAAACTTGCAAAAACCAATGCCGAACCCGTATCGTTTTGAAGGAAGACCAACAACATAGGCACGACAATCACAAAGATTGAAGCTATCTTTGTTCTCCACTTTGAGAAGTCTGCGTCTATCGAAGAGAGTACTTTGGCAAGAGCGAGTGCCGTTGCCCCTTTGGCAAACTCCGAAGGCTGAATACCGAAATCGCCCACTCCGAACCACGATTTGGCTCCCTTGGTTTCCGAACCTACAACAAGCACCGCCACAAGCATGAGAAGGAAAATTCCATAAATGACGTATGCCGACTGAGTGAAGAATTTGGGATCGAGAATAATGACAAACAAAGCTATAACCAAAGCCGCTCCAATCCAAATGATTTGTTTTCCGTACCGACAGCTGAAATCGAATATGCTGCTGTGGTCTCCGTCATATACAGCGGCATAAACATTAAGCCAACCGAAGAAAACCAATACCAAATAGATGATTACCGTCCACCAATCTATATTGTGCAACAAGTTTTTGTTCCTTCTGTCCATGGAATTTGCGATTTTGCTTAGTTATGTTTGTGAACCTTTTTGGGTTTTACCTTTCTAACCAAAGGAAGTGGCTGACACGGATTGGTCTGCATATACATTTCTTCCATTTCTTTGCGTTCCACCTCGCCTTTGAGGTATTTTTCTATCACAAGGCTTGCAATCGGAGCTGCCCAAGTGCCTCCTCCGCCTCGTGCATTCTCAATATAAACCGCCACTGCAATCTTAGGATTGTTCATTGGTGCAAAACAAATAAACACAGAGTGGTCTTCGCCAATGTTTTCGGCAGTTCCCGTCTTTCCACAGACGGCTATGTCGTCTATTTTGGCTCTGCGTGCAGTTCCTCCCGCCTCATGAACCACTCCCCACATACCTTCAACAGCCAAATCCCAGTATGAAGAGGGTATAAGGCTGTAATGTTTCTCCCCATACTTGACATACTTCTCTTTTTTGTCCTCATCGCCATAGCTTCTCACCAAGTGAGGGGTGATATACCAGCCTCTGTTTGCAACCAATGCGGCAAAGTTCGCCATTTGCAAAGGGATTACTCCGACCTCTCCCTGACCTATCGAATTGGAATAAATAGTATAGAAATTCCAACCCGAAGGATACCATTTGTTATAGAAGTTTGTGTCGGGAATAAAGCCTTTCCTTGCGTTGGGAAGGTCTATGTCCAAGCGGACTCCGAAACCCATTCGCTTGGCTGCGGCAGTCCACAATCCCAATCCATATTTGCTGTCGGCTTTTCCGCTTTTGGGATTGGTTTGTTGCACCACTCGCTGAAATACTCTGTAAAAGTAGGGGTTGCAAGACATCTTTATAGCGTCCCGAACGCAAGTTGCCGATGGGTGATTGTGGCAACCTACCAAACCTTTGTCGCAAGCAAAACCTGTGTTTGGCGTTATCACTCCCATATCAAGGGCAATCAGTGCCTGAGCTATCTTAAAAATACTTCCCGGAGGGTATTCTGCCATGAGAACTCGGTTAAACAGCGGCTTGGATATGTCTTCTGCCAACATTTTGTAGTTTTTCCCTCTCACCCTTCCAACCAACAGATTGGGGTCATAGTAAGGTGCCGAAACAAAACAAAGAACCTCTCCGCTTTCGGGTTCTATTGCCACAATGCAACCTCGTTTGTTTGCCATTATTTGTTCGGCATATTTTTGCAATTCGATGTCTATGGTCGAGTAAAGGTTCTTTCCTGCAACGGCTGCGGTGTCATATATTCCGTCTTTGAAAGAGCCTTTTTCTCTATTATGAACATCGACAAGTGTTATCTTGCTTCCTTTCTTTCCTCGGAGAATTTCTTCGTATGATTTCTCCAATCCGCTCATTCCTATGTAGTCTCCCTTTTTGTAATAGGGATTTTTCTCTATCATTTCTTCGTTTACCTCGCCAATGTAGCCCAAAACGTGGCATGCAACGGCTTCGGGGTAATATCTTAGGGTTCGCGACTGAGCGTAAAAGCCGTCATAGAGATATATTTTCTCTTGTATGGGTGCAAAGTCTTCCTTGCTGATTTGTTTCTCGAAGATACTCGGAGCGTAGGTGGAGTATTTGCGGGCTTTTTCCATCTTTTTGACAAAGTCTTCTTTGGTTATTTTGAGAAGATTGCAAAACTCGGCTGTGTCAATATGCTTTACCTGACGAGGAATGACCATAAGGTCATAAACAGCTTCGTTATATACCAAGAGCTTTCCGTTTCTGTCGTAAATCAATCCTCGCGAAGGATACTGTGTAACGTACCTCAAAGCATTCCGATTGGCAAGTTCGGTGTATGTATCGTCAAATATTTGCAAGTAGGCAAGCCTCAGCAAATAGATTGCCCCCACTGCAATGAATATACCCATGACTACATAACGTCTTGACGATAAAGGATTTCTCATTTTCTTGACTTTGTCCGCAAAATAATCGAATTATTTTTTATACGTTTGCAAAATTACAACAATTTATGGGGAGAATGGACGATTTGAGAGAAAGAATATTTGCAATAAGATGCGAAAGTGAGTTTGAAACCCTCTGCATGGAGGTTTTTCATTTGCAGTATCACAACAACAAAGTCTATAAACAGTGGTGCGATTTGCTCGGAAAAAATGCCGATGTGGTCAAATGTATTGACGATATTCCTTTTTTGCCGATTGGTTTTTTCAGAACACACAAGGTAGTTGCCTTTTCGGAAGAGCCTGCGGGCTTTTTCAGAAGTTCGGGTACTACTTCGGAGAGCAAAAGTACTCATTGGATAAGAGATTTCGGCATATACGAAAGAAGTTTCACCCTTGCATTCGAGCAATTCTTCTCAAAGGCGGAAGATTACTGCATTGTGGCAATGCTCCCACACTATCAGCAGCAGGGGAACTCCTCTTTGATTTACATGATTGAGGGTCTTATCAAGCAAAGTTCTTATTCTGCATCGGGATTTTACCCTTTCGATTTGGAAAAGGTAAGAGACGTTTTGACAGAAAACGAAAAAAACGGCACTCCCACCATACTTTTCGGAGTTAGTTATGCCCTTTTGGATTTGGCGGAGCGGTATTCGTTCGATTTGAAGCACACTTTGGTGTTTGAAACAGGCGGAATGAAAGGCAGACGCAAAGAAATGTCGAAAAAAGAGCTACATTCGGTGCTTTGCAAAGCCTTTGGTGTCAAATCCATAGCCTCAGAATATGGAATGTGTGAGCTGTTCTCTCAGGCATATTCAAAGTCTGAGGGAGTGTTTTACTCTCCCTCTTGGCTGAAAGTTGTTATCCGAGAGACAACCGACCCTTTTGAAAACTGTCCTTTGGGAAAAACAGGCATTATCAACCTGATTGACCTTGCAAACATAGACACTTGCAGCTTTATTGCAAGCGAAGACCTCGGAAGAATGCAGTCCGACGGAGGTTTTGAGGTACTCGGAAGAGCCGACAAGAGCGTTGTGAAAGGTTGCAACCTCATGTACGAACAAGCAATCGAGGGTTTTTCTTCCACACTTTGAGCAAAAATTGTCATCTGACTGACTTTTTGCACGACATAATTCCCACATTTTCAGAGCCGAATAAGGATTATCAAAATTTTTTCGGCGTGATAATCCGATTATCAACAAAAATTTTTTTTGATAATCCTAAATCTTACCCGAAAAAAGCCCGATTTGGAAGTATCGAAAGGGTAAAAACTATTTTTTTAGAAAGGATAGCCAATTCCGAACTGCAACTGCAAATCTTTCAATCGGGTGTTTGGCAAGACGAATTTATCTCCGTGGTTCATCGAAGGGTCAAAAACCTTTGCCGCAAGGTCAAATCTCAACACCAAGAACTCGATATTTATTCTCAATCCCACACCTGCTCCGACTGCAATCTGATTGT
Source organism: Bacteroidales bacterium (assembly GCA_004551865.1). Taxonomy (GTDB): domain Bacteria; phylum Bacteroidota; class Bacteroidia; order Bacteroidales; family P3; genus Onthomorpha. The sequence goes on along the minus strand of SFPR01000016.1, from coordinate 43,572 downwards.
AGAACTCTGTTATGTCGAATTTGCCTCCCGGATTGTTATCCTGCTCTCTCCAAGTCCATATATTTCCTGCATCGACAAAGGTTGCCCCTTCCAAAACGCTGACAATCGGAAATCTGTACTCGATACTCATTCCCAAAGTCATGTCTCCGGTTTGGGTTTTGTCATATCCGCTTTCGTTTTTGCTGCTTCCGGGTCCCAACTCCCTCAGTTGCCATGCCCTTATGTTGTTTGCACCTCCTGCAAAAAAGCATTTCTCGTACGGAAGGCTGTTTGCATTTCCGTAATAGTAGCCCGCACCTGCAAAAATCCTGCCTACCAACTTCGATTTCTTGCCCATGATGTGGTATCTCACAAAATCAAAATCGCCTCTCACATATTGAGAATAGGGAATGCCGAGAACCTCATATTGGTTTTGACTGTTGGGAACCTGATTGGAAGTCTTGCTTATCAGATAGAGCAAATTGCCCGCAGTTTCTACGTTTGCACGAAAATAATTGAAGTCTCTGTTTTTTGCCAACGCCTGACCGTTGTGAACAAATCCGAATCGGGCGTCCATAACCAAGTGGTCGGACATCTGATATTGTATTCTTTTGTCCAAAGTCGCAATAAGGTCTGAATAACCTTGGTCAGTTATCTCCATGTCCACATAATTTATTTCGAGCGGAATGAAGAAGAACGAATTGGCTGCACTGCTTTGCCAAGAGTATTCGTAGTTCAGAGTTGAAATACGGCGGTCATAGTATGTTCGTTTTTGAATATTGTATGCCAACTTGATAGAAGTATGTGGGCGAAACCTCATCGAATAGAGCCGAGTGGAGAAAGGAGCGAGAAAACGCGGAAGTTCAATACCTATATCGAAACCAAGCTCAAACGCATTAAACCAATTCCATAGGCTTCCCTGCTTATCGGAAGAGAAAATGTCGCTTCTGACTTCGGCTGCCGTCTTTATGTTGGTCGAAAATATCTCTGCACCTTTCAAAAGGTTGTTGTGCGAAAATCCTATGTTGAACTCCGAGCCGAGAGACGAACTTTGTTGCAAAGCAATGCTGTTATTGACTGCAGAAAAGTTCATTTCAAACGAAGCAGACAGCTTTATGGGCTTTGACATCGAGAGCCTTATCAGACAATCGAGCGGAAGAGTGTCCGAAAGCGAAGAGTTGTCGGGCGTAAAGGAAATGTCGATATACTTGAAGTTTTGTAATTGAGACAAGGCACTTCGTGTGATTTTTGCCATCGAGGGAGAGAACAAATCTCCATTCTGCAACAAAATACTCCTCATGATAGGTTTTGGTTTTATGGAGTTGTGTTGCGAGAGTATAAACTCAAATCGGGAGAGCTTTACGTTTTTGTGAGGCTTGTGAAAGAAGGTTAGAGTGTCCGTAGGGGGAGTATAGTTGGCGGAAGTTTCGGGATAGTAATCGGGATAGACATATATTTTGCGAATTTTGTAGGGTTTGTGTTTCATTTCGACCAAACTATCTCCTTGTTTGGCGTATGGAAGAGCTACTCTAAGCTCCACATTCAGCAAGTTGTTGTTCAAAGCCGTGTCAATCACAAAGGTGATATATTTTTCGTTGAAAGCAAAATAGCCTTGTTCCCTGAGAGAAGAAGAAATTGAAGAACGCAAGTCTCCGAGCTTGTCTTCATCATAATAACTTCCCGAAGTGATTGGGTTTTGTGCCGCAATCTCTTCTATTTTCTGTCTCAAAACACTGTCTTCGGTCGAAATAGTGAACTCATTCACCTTATAACGACAAGGAATGCTCACCTTGTAGATTACTTTCCGCCTCTGCTTGTATTCAGACCATGGAGCAAAAAACTTTTTTACCGATACGAGAGTGTCTTTTATCTCGGGAGAAAACACACCCTTGCTTTGCAAAAAAGTTTTCATGTCGCTGACGCTTCTTTTCACCAAAGCAGGATTGAGTTCGACCGGTTTAGAGCCGAGCCTTCGGAAAACATTCCGAGAAATGTAATTGACAGTCGAGTCGGCTCCCCTACCGCTCAAAGAATAGAAGTACATACTCCACTTCACACCGAGAAATGTTCCGTTGGGGTCTTGCTTTATCAGATTGTTGAGGTCAGAAGTGTTGATTAACTTGCTGTCGCACTCCACTTTGTTTTTGGATAGCAAATATCCGTCCTCGCTTATGTGCTTCAAAGGGCTGCACGAACAAGCCAAAACCAAGATTACGACAAATATGATGTGGTGTAAAAATCGCTTCATCTGCTTTCGAGTGTTATAAATTCAGATATTTGAGTATTGTTTGGCAAGCTCCTGCTTTCTCTTTGGTGTATGAGAGTGAGACGTCGGCTGCATGAGAGTAAAAGTCTTTGTCTTGGTTCAGCCGTATCAAAATCGATCGCAAACTTTCGGCATCCGAAATGCTGAATGCAGCCTTTCTTTCGACCAAATCGACAGCTTCCTGAAAATGAGTGTAACGTTTGCCAAAGCATATAGGCTTGCCGAAGGTTGCAGCTTCAAGAGTGTTGTGAATGCCTGCACCAAAGCCGCCCCCAATGTAGGCAATATCGCAACAATTATAAAGATGTGAAAGTATTCCTATGCAATCTATTATCAATACATCAGCATTTTGCAATTTCAATTCGGCATTTTGAGAAGATAAATCGTCGGTTTGAAAATCTGATTCGGCATATTGAGAAAACAAAACGGCATTTGGAAAGAGAGCTTTCAAGCGTTCTATGTGAGAAGTGTCGGTTTGGTGTGGTGCAACGATTATTTTCATGTTCAAACCCTCGGTTGCCTTTTTCAAAATGACCTCATCGGCGTCCCAGCTGCTTCCTGCGAGCAATATCTTCTTGTTTGTTTGGCAAAACTTATCGACACACTGAAAGTGTTTGACGTTTTTTGCCACCTCAATCACCCTGTCAAAGCGAGTGTCTCCGCTGATTGTTACATTATCATAACCTATCGAACATAGCAAATCTTTGGTTTGTTCGTTTTGAACAAAGAAATGCTCAAACACTTTGAGCCTTTTTGCAAACCACTTGCCGTATGGTTTGAAAAAATACTGCTTGGGACGCATTATCAGGGAGACTTGAAAGACCCTTCTGCCCTCAAGAGCAATCAAATAGTTGTACCAAAACTCATATTTGACGAAAAAAGTCAGCAGAGGATTGGCAAGAGAAACGAATTTTCTTGCATTTGCCGCCGTATCGTTAGGAAGATAGACCACCCAGTCGGCATAAGAGTAGTTTTTTCTCACCTCATAGCCTGAGGGAGAGTAGAAAGAAAGCAATATCTTGAAGTCAGGCTGTTGTCGTTTGAGGCTTTCGATAAGCATACGCCCCTGTTCAAACTCGCCAAGCGAAGCACAATGAAACCAAACCACCTTGTCGTCGGGCTTTATCGCAGAGAGGACATCAAAAGCCTTGCTTTCGCCCTCACACATTGTCGAAATCTTGTGCGAAAACAGCGACGCCACACGCAATATCGCCCCATAAATCGCAATAAACAAGTTATAAATAGAGTGCATGAGTAATTAGAAATAGATTTTGTCGGCTTTGCGACCAAAGAAAGGAAACATCCAACCAAATTTTATTGTAAGCATTCGGTCGTAATAAACATTATCATCACCACCTCGCAAATCGAATTGATAATCTCTTGTCATTTTTGTCCACGCATTGTCGAATTGCAATCCCACAAAGAAGTTGGCAAAACTCTTTTTGCTCATGTGGACATATCCCACAAAGGAAGAAAGCATAGGACCGAACATCTGTCTGTCGTAACCCAAGGCATAATCGCCCATTATCTGAGGAGCGTTCTCCAAAGTGTTCTCATATATTATTTGATGTTGCAAAAATCCTGCTCCTATGCTGAATAACAATCCCGAATTGGGGTTTGAGAACCACAAAGGCACAACCTTGCCGCAGAAAACGGACAAACTCAAATTTCGATTGTAAGCTATAAGTCCTGCATCGGTACCTGCCTGAGATATGACGAAAGGATCGGCAGTCGAGGTCAGCATTCCCGAAAGTATATCGTTCTTTATCTTCACATTATTTGAGCCGAACTGAAAGCCAAAAGACACATTCCACATCCAATTCTTCTGTGTTTTCCAGCCCAAATCGGCATTTATGTTCATAAAAGACGAATATCGGTTACCCATTTCGCCAAAAGGGAAAGTCCAACCTGCCGTTGCCGCAAAATAGGGAGTGCTTATAGCCTCGTCTTTGCCGACAATGATACCGTCAGACAAGTCTGTCTGTGCTGCCAATGCAAAACTAATGCAGGCAAAAATCAAACTTATTGCTGTTTTTTTCATGATTGTTTCTCCTGTCTTGTATTTGTAATCATCTTTTCGGGCAAAAGCAAAATAAACGAAGAGCCTTCGCCCGGTGTACTTTCAACTTTTATTTTTATTTTGAGTGCTTTTGCTGTTCTTGCAACGTAATAAAGTCCCAAACCAAAGCTCGTTTTGCTTTGGGCTTTTGAACTGCCGTCAGCTCTGTAATACTTTTTGAAGATGTGTTTTGTGTCTTTGGAAGAAATTCCCACCCCTTTGTCTTGCACAATCACCATACACCCTTCTTCAAACGGCTTTACAACAAGGCGAATGAGGGTTTGCTTGTCAGAATACTTGATTGCATTTTCCACAAGGTTGATGATAATGTTTGAAAACAAGTCTTTGTCGGTTGTGAGTGCTATATCTGTTTCGTTTGTTTCAACACTCAAGCTGCCGTCGGCTTGTTTTATTTTGTCGGAAAAAGAGTTTGCAAGCTCAAAAAGCAAATCGTTCAAACCAAATGTTTGTAATCTTATTGCAACAGACCCGTTGTCTGCCTTGGCATTGGAAAGCACGTTCTGCACCAAGCCTTTGAGTCTTTCGATTTGCGATTTTACTTCGCTCAACAGGCGTTTTTTGTTTTCGGTGTCAAGACTTAACGTTTCGTCCGAAAGCATTTCGGCAAGTAATTGAAGACTCGCAAGCGGTGTTTTCAACTCGTGGATTGTTGCGTAGGTGTAATCTTTCCGTCTTTGCTCTTCCCTGCTCTTTGAAACAAAGAAGCACAGCGAACAAATCAAAGATACAAAAAGCACAATCAGGCATATAACAATCCCGATTGGATAGTTATCAAACAAAATCAACGACAAGACCAAGGCAACAACCCCTGATGTCAGAGGCAGGAGGACTTTTAACCAATCGTTTTTTCTTTGTCTTGTCATCGTCTGCCGTTTTATTGTTTTATTATGGTAGTTGAACAAATGCCTAAGGAACAATCCTTATTTGAATACTTGAAAAGGTAGGCTCCGGCAGGCAAATCTGCAAGATTTATGGTGCTTTCGCCCGAAGCAAAGCTGCCTTTTTTCAATACAATTCCTCCAATGGACGCAATCTCATAGTCTCCTGCAAAATCGCTTTCAAACCTCAAATTGTCTTTGCAAGGATTTGGGCAAATCGTCAGCCGATTTATCGGCTCTTGTTCCGACAGGGAGACAGCGTTTTTTGACAAAGATACATTCATAACCAAGAGACTGTCTGACAACACACCGACTGAGACACGTTTGTCTTGGTATCCTTCTTTTGAAAAAACAAGTGTGTAATTTCCTTGTTCAAGTCCTCTGAAATAATCGCCCTCTTGTTTTGAGAAAACGGACATATCGTCTCTGTCAATCCCTTCCACAATCACTCTTACGCTGTCTATGGGCGACAAATCGTCTTGGTCGGTTATTGTTCCGCATATCCCTCTTGTCGCATCGAAAACAAACTGTGTCAATCCCTTGCCAAGATAGTTCCAATAGAGAGGAAGGCTGCTTGAAGAGGGAGTTTTTGTCGAGCTTACTTCGATTGTGATTTCTCTGCACTTCAAAAAATAGTTGTGATAGTCTTGTCTGCCTCCGAAAACGGTGTACCAATTACCTCCTGCAACAATTCCGTTTGTCGCAACATCGGTAAAATATGACGAAGGAGCGTTTTGCTTCACCATGCTGACAAATCGGGAACATATTGTCTCAAACCACGCCTTGTCGGGGTGCGTTCTCTGAGAGCTTGTCCAACAATCCCACGGATAATTGCACACTTCTGCTCCTCCGTGCAGGTTTGCAGCAAGGTCAAAACGCTTTCTCTCGGCATAATTCATAAATCCGATTGTTTCAGCTTGGTATTGCTCTCCATCGGCGTGGCTTCCATAGACGGGATCGGGGAAGTTTCTGTTCAAATCGACGTAATTGGCATTGTATCGAGTGGCATTCGACACGCTGTTGTTTCCTCCTGCATACGCTCCGTCGCAGTTTGCAAGGGGACAAATGTACAATTCGACGCTCGAAAGCAGATTTTGTATCTGCGAATTGGTGTTATATGACGACAAAAGGCTGTCTGCAAGTCTCAAAAGCATAATCATGCCGGTCAATTCGTCTCCATGTATGGACGAAGAGTAGAAAAACTTCGGCTTTGCGGTATATTGTTCAGACAAAGCGGTGATTTTCAAACTCAAAATCAAACGTCCGTTCTCCGAAAGACATATAGTATCCAAGCAACACAAGTCGGGATAGGAAGAAGCAAAATTTCTCATCATCTGAACATAGACTTCGTATGTCGGATACTTGTTCCAAGAAGCCATTTGCGAAATATCGGAAGCCATGCTCGCCGCTTTGGGAGAGTTGTTTTCCAAAAGAGTATATTTGAAGCCCGTGCGGCAAAGCTCATCGAACTGTTTTTTGTTCACATACGCCACATAGCCGTCGCCACTCTTGCCGTCAAGGCTCACAATCCTCGTCAAAAGATACAAATCTTCCCTTTCTGCCTCAATCAAAACAGAAGCCTCTCCCCTTTCGGACAAGAGCAAACGCACCTTTTCTTCTTCTGTGTTGTCTGCAAAAGCAATCCAATGACACAAAAGAACAATTAACCCAAGAAGTATCTTCTTCACGGCTCGTAATTTTGAGCAAAGGTAAGAAAAAAAACATATATCCTGTTCATCTATGCAAATATTGTATCGACAAAGCGTCGATTGTGAGGCTCAAATGTGCGTTGTGTCGGATAAATTAGTTACATTTGCACGCCAAAATTTCGAGCCGTTTTGTTCACTTAGGACTTGGCTTGCGGCAAAACGCCGTTTTGGCGAAATGAAACGGCGTTTCAGAAAAATAAAACGGCGTTTCAGCCGAGCAGAACGGCGTTTTGGAACAATGAATGTAAATAATTGATAATTAGTATAGTATAATGAAGAAAAATAGTTACGTTTTCAACCTCTCAATCATCGGATTGTTGTATTTTGTGTTCGGTTTTGTGACATGGCTGAACAGTTTGTTGATACCCTTTCTCAAAACAGCCTGTCAGCTGCCCGATTCTCAAGCCTATTGGGTAACATTTGCTTTCTATATTTCCTATTTTGTGATGTCAATCCCTTCGTCTGCAATTTTGAAACGCACAGGCTTTGCAAGGGGTATGAGTTTGGGACTTATAGTCATGGCAATAGGTTCGATATTGTTTCTTCCTGCCGCCTCGTCTCGCAACTATCTGCTCTTCCTTGTGGGATTGTTCATTCAGGGAACGGGACTTGCTCTCTTGCAAACAGCAGTCAATCCGTACGTTACCATATTAGGACCTATAGAATCGGCTGCAAAACGTATGTCAATCATGGGTTTGTTTAACAAATGTGCCGGAATGATAGGCATTTTATTGATAAGCAGCGTACTCTTTTCGGGAATGGACGCTTTGAGTGCAAAAATCCAAACCCTCAGCGGAGCTGAACTCGAAGCAGAACTTGCTGTGCTTGCATCAAGAATACAAATGCCGTACATAATAATAACAGTTTTGTTGTGCTTGCTTGCATTGATGATTGCTCTTGCACGACTTCCCGAAGTCAAAAACGAAGACGAAAACTCCGAAACCAAACAAGAAAAATCCATTTTCAAGATACCTTATCTTTGGTTGGGAGTTTTGACATTGTTTTTGTATGTGGGAGTTGAAGTAATTGCAATAGACACCTTGGGATTGTATGCAGTTTCTCAGGGAATTTCCGAAGACATTGCTCCAAAACTCGGAACTTTCAGCCTGATTGCCCTCACTATCGGCTACATTCTCGGAATCATATTAGTCCCTAAGCATATTTCTCAATCGCAAGCCCTTGCTGTTTCGGCAATTCTCGGATTTGTGTTTGCAATCGGAGCTTTGGTAAGCTCGGGAACAACTTCCATTGTGTTCATTATCCTTTTGAGCTTTGCACACGCAATGATGTGGCCCGGAATATGGCCTCTTGCAATAGACAAACTTGGTTCGCACACCGCATTAGGCTCAGCCTTTTTGATAATGGCCATTGCAGGAGGAGCGGTACTTCCTTTGTGTTATGGTCAGTTGGTCGATTGTCTTGACGGAAACAGACATCTTCCATACATAATCACACTTCCGTGCTATGCAATGATATTGTATTATTCGGTTTGGGGACACAAAATCGGAAAAAGTAAAGCATAACAAGTCCGAAAAGACAGGTTTACAAATCAAATTGATAGTTTTACAAAATAAATTACTCAATACATGAATAAGAAACAAACAGGCGACTTTTGCATCTTTTGCGGCAGAACAGAAAATCAGGTAGATTTGCTTGTGCATTCCGAATTGGGGTTGGGTTGTGTGTGTTCAGATTGTGCAGAGTTGCTCAACCAAATGATTAAAGAGACAAGGCACAAAAAGGCTGTCAAGGAAACTGAAAACTATACACTGAAAACTCCGAGCGAAATAAAAGCATACTTGGACCAATATGTGATTGGTCAGGACAGAGCAAAGAAAGTACTTTCGGTAGCGGTATATAATCACTTCAAGAGACTGAAATACTTTCACTCCAATCAAAAAAAAGACGATGTAGAGATAGATAAATCCAACATAATCATGGTTGGAGAAACCGGAACGGGCAAAACCCTACTGGCAAAGACCATTGCAAGGCTGTTGGACGTACCTTTCTGCATTGCAGACGCAACCGTGCTTACCGAAGCCGGCTATGTGGGAGAAGATGTCGAGACTATACTCACAAGACTTTTGCAAGCAGCCGACTACGATGTTGAAAAAGCCAAGCGAGGCATTGTTTTCATTGACGAAATAGACAAAATCGCGAGAAAAAGCGACAATCCTTCAATCACAAGGGACGTAAGCGGTGAGGGAGTTCAACAAGCACTGCTCAAACTCTTGGAAGGAACGATTGTAAACGTACCTCCGCAAGGCGGAAGAAAGCACCCCGACCAAAAATACATACAAGTAGATACTCGAAACATACTTTTCATAGCCGCAGGTGCCTTCGACGGAATTGAACGTAAGATTTCGGCAAGGCTGAACAGCAATGCAATAGGATATTCCGCAAGAGAAGTTCGCGGAAAGATTGACAAAGACAACCTTTTGCAGTATATACAGCCGCAAGACTTGAAGTCATACGGTCTTATTCCCGAACTGATAGGTCGTTTCCCTGTTTTGACACATTTGGACAGGCTCGACAAAGACGCTTTGAAGCGAATATTGACCGAACCCAAGAATTCACTTGTAAAACAATACAAGAAATTGTTTGCAATGGACAATGTGGAGTTGGAATTTGAGCCAAAGGCTCTGGATTATTTCGTTTCGTTGGCATCGGAATACAAACTCGGAGCAAGAGGTCTCAAAGGAATAATAGAAACGGTGGTGATGGATTTGATGTTTTCGGCTCCCGATGACAGAACCGCAAGACAAATAACCATAACCGCAAAATATGCAAAGGAACAAATAAGCAAACACGGAGACAAATTGTTCTCTTCAAAACGCTAAAAAGGGAGTATTGTCATGAAAAGACTAATCATTGTCATCTTATTGCTTGCAGTAAGTGTTGCAAAAGCTCAGCAAGGCGGCGGAATTGTAATGTTCGGAACAGTATATCAAGGAGATACCATACCTATGCAGTACCTCGATGTGGTTACAATCAGCGGTTATGTATGTCCTTTGAGCGAAGCCGAGAAGAGAAAGTACAAAAAGCTCATCAAAAACGTCAAAGTGGTATATCCTTACGCCAAACAGGCAGGCAAACTGCTCGACAGATACACCATAGTCTTGCAACAAGCAAAAAATGACTCACAACGCAAAAAGATAATGAAGCAGGCAGAGAAGGAAATCGAAAACAAATTCGGACCTTCTTTGAAAAAGCTCAACCGTTCGCAAGGGAAAATCCTCATACGCTTGATTGACCGAGAGACAGGAAGCGATTCGTATGCCTTAGTCAAAGAACTCAGAGGTAGTTTCCGTGCTGCATTTTACCAAACCTTGGGAAAGCTGTTCGGATATAACCTCCGCACAAAATATGACCCTGAAAACAATTCCGAAGACAGGATAATAGAGCGAATAATATATGGTATAGAAACAAAAAAACTTTGATATGGAATATGGAGTGTGCCTTCTGCCGGTTGTTCCGATGAGAACAGAGCCTTCGGAAAAGGAAGAACAATGCAGTCAGTTGATTTTCGGAGATGTATTCTTGATATTGGAAAAGAATAAAGAACGTGCATTGGTCGAAAGTCTTTACGATGGTTATCGCGGTTGGGCAGACAAAAAGCAAATTGTCGAAATTGACAGTGAAGACTTCTACTTTCTCTCCAAGGCAAAGCCGTTGTACACAGCCGAAAGGCTCAATCTTGTCCGAATAACCAACAACAAGACCAAACAAACCTACATTGCCACACTGCCCTTTGCATGCTGCCTTTTCTCTTCAAAGTATCAAATCGGCAACTACACCATCGAAGCTCCCGAAGTCGCACTGATAAAACAGACGACTTTCAATCAAGACAAGCTGAAAGAGTATGTGGATAAGTTTCTCTACACTTCATATCTGTGGGGTGGCAAAAGCAGCTTCGGAATTGACTGTTCGGGGTTTACCCAAAGCATATTCAAGCTCTTTGGTTGCAAACTCAGGCGGGACGCTGCCCTTCAGGCAGAGCAGGGTGTTGAAGTCCGCTCTCTTTCGGAGGCGAAAGCAGGCGATTTGGCTTTCTTTCACAACTCTGAAGGCAGGATTGTTCACGTCGGCATATTGCTTTCAAACAATCAGATAGCCCATTCGAGCGGCTATGTTCGCATAGACACAATCGACCACAAAGGAATAATCTCTTCGGAAGACCAATCCTACACCCACTCTCTCAAACAAATACGCCGATACTTCTGAGACTAAACTCAAAAACGGCAAACCGAAAAACAAAAACCTCCGTTTCGACTTTGCAAAACGGAGATTGCAGGTTTGCTTACAGAGCTTTGAACTTGGAAGTGTAGTTAAAGACTTCGTCGTTTGAGAACTCTATCAGTTCGTTTTCAAAATATATGGTATTCATACCCTCATTGAAGCTGATGTTCAGCGGATTGGCTCTGCTTGTGCGGCGAGTTCTGAAAGTCGATTGCTGTTTGAAAAAGTCGTTTTTGTCAATTCGGTAGATTATATACTCTTCCGGCGGTGCGGCTTGGTAGCGATAGTCTGTCCTTTTGGCAACTACGCACAGATAATCTTGCATCTGTCTGAACTCCACAATGTTTTCGATTTCTTTCGGTTCGTTTGCTCGGAATGTTTCCGCATTGCAAGAGTTTGATGTGCCGAAAGTTATCTTTGAAATGCAGTCGTATGCTTTGCTTTTCTCCTTTGCGAGTATCTCTTCGGTATTTTGAAGAGGTGCTTTGAGCGGATTTTCGCCCATGTCTCGGTATTCGATTATCGTTTCGCCCTCGGGAATTGGCAATATAGGACCTTTGGTTTGGGAAACAAGACTTTCATCGGCTTTGGGAGCGTAAATGACTTGGGCATATTCGAGTGTACCACTTGCAACAAGTACTTTTGAATTGTTGTTGTCCTTGTATATAAATAGTTTTTCTGCATTTGTCATCGGTTTGAGGTCAATGCAGCTGCACTTTGCCTCGTTTTGCAACGACAAATCCTTAATCGGAACAAATCCCACAAAGCCGCAACATTCTCCTTCGGCAGAAAGGCTGTGCTTTCCGCAGAAATAGAGGGTGTCGTTCAGCTCTTTGAGGTCTTTAATCTCATATTCTTTCGGAAGAAGCGAGCTTTTGCATGGCTTTTCACCCTTTGCAAGACACTTTGTTTGAGAGAATGTCATGTTCGTTTGGGCTTTTAAGACTGCAAACGAAGCAGTTGTTGCAACGATTATGCCCAATGACAACAATCCGACTGCGATTTTTGACTTTTTGTTCATGGCTTTAATGTTTTTGTTTGTTAATCTTTGGGGAACAAAACCCCTTTCAATTTTGCCCCTTTCAAACATACAGACAGTAAATTTGCAAAAAAGTAAACAAGTAAAGGCAATTTTTTTCGTTTTTTTTGATTTGCCATATTGCAATCCTACTCTAAATTATTATACTCTCGGGCTGAAGTCCAAAAGCGATTAGCTCGGGGCAGAGCGAAAGCGTCGCCCCGAGTGAATGATACCTTATAATAGTTGCCATAAAAGGGCAAAAGCGTTCTGTTTTTCTTCGATTTTTGCGGTGTTTTCTCACTTTTGCGGTTGGTAATGGTATTACCAAAAATTTTTTCGGCTTGGTAATACTATTACTACGCCGTGGTAATGGTATTTTTTCGGCGTGGTAATGGTATTACCATAAGGCTGGTAATACTATTACCAACAAGAAAAAAATTTTGGTAATCCTATTTTGCTGTGTAACAAGCAAGGAGGTAAAAACCAAAACGCCGTCTTGGCAAAATGAAACGCCGTCTTGACAGAGCAGAACGGCGTTGTATTTTGACCGAAAGGGCGTTTTGAAAAACTAAGTCGGCGATTTGTCAGAAGTTTATCAGATATGGCATTCTTGCCTGTACGCCTTGCATTTGGCAAATCGACTTCAACTCCAAGAAAAAGCTGTATGGTTTGCCCAATTCTTTGGCAAAGGTTTTCATTTCGTTTTCTCCCGAGAGGGTTTCCAAGAGTTGGGTGGCTATGTCTTTGGTTTTGGGATATGCAATCAAGCCGTAGTCGTTTATTCCTGCCTGGCGGGCTGCTGTTTCGATTGCTTGTTTCAGTCCTCCATACTCATCGACAAGTCCGAGTGCCTTTGCTTGCGAGCCTGCCCACACTCTTCCGCGTGCAATCGAGTCTATGTAGGCTTTGTCTTTGTTTCTGCCTTCGGAAACTCTTGTTATGAAGTTGTCATAGAAGTTTTCGACATTGCGTTGCATCATCATTTTGAACTCCGGTGAGGGTTTGGTGGTTACGCTCATTGCAACAGAATTGGAATGTGTCTTTACGGTGTCGAAAGTTATGCCGAGGTTGTTTTTCAAACTGCGTGCAAAGTTGGGCATCACTCCGAATACTCCTATGGAGCCTGTGATTGTCAGCGGAAGTGCAACAATTTTGGTTGCGTTTGAACTCATTTCGTATCCTGCCGAGGCTGCCACATCGCCCATAGAGACAATTACGGGTTTTATCTTCTTGGTTTTGATTACTTCGTTGGTGATAAGTTCGGAGGCAATGGCATCTCCTCCGGGTGAGTTCACTCTCAAAACCACTGCTTTGACGCTTTTGTTCTTTGCTGCCTGCTGTAGGGCTTTCACAATGGTCTCGCTGCCTATCGAAAGTTCGCTTCCCTTGCCCTGATTGACATCTCCGTAGGCGTAAACGATTGCTATGTTGTCTTTTTTGTGGTTAAAAATGTCGGTTACGCTCTTTCGATATTTGGAGTATTTGACAAAGTTCGCTTTTGTGCCTTCTTTTAGTTTGTTTTGGGCAACTATTTCTTTTGAAATGTCGTCCATGAGGTTGGTTTTGAAAGAAAGTTTATCGACGAGCTTGTTTTTCAGAGCGTCTTGCGGCAGACAGCCCTGCAAATCGGAGACTTGTCTTTCAAACTCTTCTTTTGTGAGTTTGCGGTCTTTGACAATGTTGGCAGAAACTCCTTCCCATATTGCCGACATATAGGTTTTGATTTGTTCTCTGTTTTCTTGGGACATCGAATTGGTGATATATTTCTCGCCTGCACTCTTGTAGGAGTTGTTTTTGGGTCTTATCAATTCCACATCGACATCAAACTTATCCAAAAGGTCCTTGTAGTACATCACCTCCGCTCCAAGACCTGTCAGTGTAATCATTCCTGCCGGATTAAGCACAATTTGGTCTGCAACCGAGGCAAGATAGTATGAGGATTGTGTCATCATGTCGCCGTAAGCATAGATTTTCTTGCCCGAAGTCTTAAAATCTGCCAAGCATTGACGCATTTCTTCAACCGTTGCCCAACCACCGGTTTGCAAAACCGCCAAATCGAGCATTATTGCCTTGATTTTGCTGTCGGTTTTGGCTCTTTGAATGACGTAAATGAACTCCGTAAGCCCTATGTTTCCCACGCTTTCGCCTCCGATTGCTCCTGCAAGAGAGGAAATGTCGCTTACTTCTCTGTCATATATGGGTTTGTCAAGGCTTATCAGCAAAACAGAGTTGTCTTTTATCTCGGGAACGCTTTCCTTTGTGGTCATCATTGAGCCGAGAATGCCGGACAATACAAGGAAAACGAAGATTGTACAAAACAAGACGCCGAGAAACGACGCCAAAGTGAACTTAAAAAACTGTTTCATCGCTTTTGTGTTTTTACAAGATTAAAAAATAAGGAGGAAACACCTCTAAACAAATGTGGTATTTCCCCCTCTGCTTTGCATAAAATGAGAATTAGAATATGCTGTTTATCAATTCGTCGTCTGCAATGTTTGGCATTGTTACTTTGAGTTTTGGTTCTGCCTGCATTGCTCTGCGAATTGCAAACATAGCACCCTCATTTCTTGCCCAAGAACGTCTGCTTATTCCGTTGTTTACGTCCCAGAACAACATATTTCTTAGTCTTCTGTCGGCATCGTCGCTTCCGTCAATCACCATTCCGAAACCTCCGTTGATAACTTCGCCCCAGCCTACGCCGCCTCCGTTGTGTATTGACACCCATGTAGCACCTCTGAAGCTGTCTCCTATGCAATTTTGTACTGCCATGTCGGCTGTGAAGGAGCTTCCGTCGTAAATGTTCGAGGTTTCTCTGAAAGGAGAGTCTGTTCCCGAAACATCATGGTGGTCTCTTCCCAATACTATTGGTGCAGATATGCGTCCGTCTTTGATTGCACGGTTAAATTCGGCAGCAATTTTTGTTCTTCCCTCAGCATCTGCATACAATATTCTTGCCTGAGAGCCTACCACAAGATGATTTTCCTTTGCTCCCTTTATCCAAGTGATATTGTCGTGCATTTGTTGTTGGATTTCTTTTGGCGAATGGCTTGCAATCTCTTCCAGAACCTGCATTGCGATATGGTCTGAGGTGTCCAAATCTTCGGGTTTGCCCGATGTGCAAACCCAACGGAAAGGTCCGAAACCATAATCGAAGCACATAGGTCCCATGATGTCTTGAACGTAAGACGGATAGCGGAATGTACCATCTTCTTTCATAATGTCGGCTCCTGCTCTTGAAGACTCCAACAAGAACAACAAGAAAGCATTGCCATAATCGAAGAAGTACATACCTTTTTCGGTTAGTTTATTGATAGCTGCAACCTGTCTTCTGAGAGATTCTTGAACTTTTTGCTTGAATAGTTCGGGTTGTTCTGCCATCATTTTTTGTGATTCTTCGAAAGTCAAACCTGCAGGGTAATATCCGCCTGCCCAAGGGTTGTGAAGCGAAGTCTGGTCTGAACCCAAATCGACGTGAATGTCGTGTTCTACCATATATTCCCACAAATCGACAACGTTTCCTTGATAAGCAAATGAAACCACTTCTTTGTTTGCTCTTGCTTGTTGAACTCTGCTCATGAGGCGGTCAAGATCTGAGTAAACCTCATCAACCCAGCCTTGAGAGTGTCGCTTGTTTGTTGCAGCGGGATTGATTTCTGCCGTAATGGAAACAACTCCTGCTATGTTACCTGCTTTTGGTTGAGCACCACTCATGCCTCCCAAACCGGCAGTAACAAATAATTTGCCTCCAAGTCCCTCTCCGTGAGAGATTTTTCTGCCTGCGTTCAAAACGGTTATTGTTGTTCCGTGAACAATTCCCTGAGGACCGATATACATATAGCTTCCTGCTGTCATTTGTCCGTATTGGCTTACGCCCAATGCGTTAAATCTTTCCCAATCATCAGGTTTTGAATAATTAGGTATTACCATGCCGTTGGTAACAACAACTCTCGGAGCGTCCTTGTGAGAAGGGAACAATCCCATAGGGTGTCCCGAATACATGGCAAGAGTTTGCTCTTCAGTCATTTCTGACAAATACTTCATGGCAAGACGATATTGAGCCCAGTTTTGAAAAACTGCTCCGTTGCCACCATAAGTTATCAACTCATGAGGGTGTTGTGCAACCGCAGGGTCAAGATTGTTTTGAATCATAAGCATGATTGCCGCTGCTTGTTTGCACTTTGCAGGATATTCTTCTATCGGACGAGCATACATTTTGTAAGAAGGGCGGAAACGATACATATATATACGTCCGTACTTCTCCAATTCTTCTGCAAATTCCTTTGCCAAAACAGGGTGAAACTTCTTATCGAAATATCTCAATGCGTTTTTGAGTGCCAATTTCTTTTGTTCCTTGGTAAGAATATCCTTACGCTTTGGAGCATGGCTCACACTCAAATCATATTCTTGCAATTCGGGCAAGTAATCGGGAATACCTTCAACAACTGCTTCTCTAAATTCCATAATATATTCTGTTTTTGTGATTATAACTCTGCTATTGAAAGTGCAAAATTAAGCAAAAAAACCGAAAATAAGGGCAAATTGTTTCGGACTGTCTTAGTTTGAGAACACTCGATTGAGCATTGCGGCAATTTTGTTCCTCAAGTCGGTGAGGCGTTTGTTCTCACTCAAAAGCTCAAACGCTTTGTCGGGGTCTGTTGTCTTCGATATTTTTTCGTTAATCTTCTTTATGTAGCTGTTAATCTTACTCAGCTTGAAACTAAGCAGGCTTTGAAAGATAAGTTTATCCCTTATGTCTTGGTCTTCGGGCTTGGGAACAGACACATTCTTCTCTGTCCAAAGCGGACTTATCGTTTTGCCATCGACAAGTATGCCGGCAGCCAACTGTCTTATCCCATCGTCTTGGTCATATATAAATTCTTTTGCCGAGGGTATCGTTTGATTCTCGTAAATGCTCTTTTTGTACTTGGCAAAGACCTTGGCAAACAATTCATCGTTGAAATCTACATCATCGTTTGCAATGTCGCATACAACAAACATTGCAACGGGAATTGATTTTTTCTCCAAAACGCCGCTTTCGTCGTACACATCTTGATTTGTCTCTTCTTCTCCGTATTTCAAAAGTATGCTTATTATCCCTTTTTCCTGCTCATAGTCGGGATTTTCGACCAATTTGTCCTTTTGTTGCGAAAAAGCAAGGCTGCTACGTTCTGTTATCGGAACATCTGTTTGCGAGAAGCTCTCCTCTTTTGCTTGTTGTTTGGCTTTGTTTACGGCATTTTTGCGAAGTTGGTCTTTGAGTGCCTTTGCCAAAGTGGCTTCATCGACTTGCAAAACCGAACTGCATTGCTGAATATATGTGCTTCGCTCAAGCATATCCGGCACAAGCGAAATCGTATGCACTATATCCTTAATCAGTTCTGCCCTTCTGACAGGGTCTCCTTCGGCTTGTTGCAACAAAAGATTGGTTTTGTAGAGAATGAAGTTTTGAGAATTGTTCTCCAAAAACGCCTTAAACTCGTCTCGGGTGTGTTTTCTTGCAAACGAATCGGGGTCATCGCCATCGGGAAAAAGAACCGTTCGCACGTTAAGCCCCTGTTCCAAAAACAAATTGACAGCTTTGAAAGTCGCTTTGATACCTGCATTGTCGCCATCGTACAAAACGGTTACGTTTCTCGTATATCGTTTTATCAAAGCAATCTGAGGTTCTGTCAAGGCAGTTCCCGACGTTGCCACAACATTACAAACTCCGCACTGATTCATCATTATGGCGTCCATGTTGCCCTCTACCAAATAGCACAAGTCTTCTTTTGCTATGCTTTCCTTTGCAAGGTGAAGTCCGAAGAGGACTCTGCTCTTTGAATAGATGAGGCTTTCGGGCGAATTGACATACTTTGCCTTGCTCTTGTCCGAAGAAAGTATTCTTGCAGAAAATCCCAACACTCTTCCTCCGACATTGTAAATCGGAAAGGTAACACGAGCCTTAAATCTGTCATAATATGACTTTTTCTCTTCGTTTCTGACAACTACGCCCGCATTTGCAAGCTCTTCCATGGTAAATCCTTCTCGAAGAGCGGCATCACAAAAATCTGTCCAACTATTTTTGCAATATCCCAAGCCCCAACGCTTGATTGTCTCTTTGGTTATGCACCTTTCTTCAAAGTAAGAAAGCCCCACACTCACACCTTCGGGGTCGTTAAACAAAATATCTTGAAAGTATCTTTGGGCAAACTCGTTGGCATGAAACAAACGATCTCTCTCGGTACGCTCCTGCTTTTCTTCTTCCGACAACTCGGTTTCCTCAATCTTGATGTGATAAAAGTCTGCCAGCCATTTGAGAGATTCGTAATAGGTGTAGTGTTGATGCTTCATCAAAAAACTAATCGCACTTCCTCCTTCGCCACAACCAAAGCACTTAAATATTCCCTTGACCGGATTGACATTGAAAGAAGGTGTCTTTTCGTCATGAAAAGGACACAAGCCGATGTAATTCACTCCCCTTTTCTTCAAAGGAACAAACGCCCCTATGACATCTTCTATCTTTATGGCGTCCATTATCTTGGTGACATCTTCTCGTTTAATCATCTTTCGGCTTTTGTTTGGGCAAAGGTAGTCAAAAAAGACGGAAAAGCGACCATTTTTGCGGCGTAATTTCCTACTTTGTCGTACCTTTGCAAGCCTCAGGGTTGTTTTTGTAACTTGAAAACAGCCGATTGAGACAAAACCAAACCCATATACAAACCGAGAATATCAAACAAATTGAGAATATGAAAGACTTTATAGAAGAGTTGCAGTGGCGAAGAATGATTTATGATGTGATGCCCGGAACCGACGGACAACTGAAAAGCGGAATGACAACAGCCTATTTGGGAATAGACCCCACGGCAGACAGCCTCCACATAGGACATTTGGTAGGTGTTATGATGCTTACACACCTTCAAAGGTGCGGTCATCGTCCGATTGTGGTAATCGGAGGAGCCACAGGCATGATTGGAGACCCCTCATTCAAAAGTCAGGAGAGAAAACTCTTGAGCATAGAACAAATAAGACACAATCAGGAATGTATCAAGGCTCAACTGTCAAAGTTTTTGGACTTTTCTTCCGACAAGAGCAACTCTGCATTGATGCTCAACAACTACGATTGGAATCACTCTTGGAGTTTTCTCGATTTTATCAGAGATGTGGGCAAACACATCACGGTTAATTATATGATGAGCAAAGACTGCGTCAAGAAAAGAATAGAAAGCGGACTGTCTTTCACCGAGTTCTCTTACCAACTCTTGCAGGCATACGACTTTAAGTACCTTTTTGACAACTATGACTGCCGTTTGCAAATGGGAGGCAGCGACCAATGGGGAAATATCACCTGCGGAACAGAGCTTATACGCAAAACAACCGGCAAAGAAGCCTTTGCACTCACTTGTCCTCTGATAACCAAAGCCGACGGCAAGAAGTTCGGAAAGACAGAAAAAGGAAACGTATGGTTAGACGCCGAAAAAACATCGCCATACGCCTTCTATCAATTCTGGCTCAACACTTCGGACGAAGATGCCAAGAAGTTTATCCGCATATTCACCCTTATGAACAAAGAAGAGATTGAAGCCATAGAAGCCGAACACGACAAAGCTCCCGAAACAAGGCTGTTGCAAAAGACACTCGCAAAAGACATAACAATCAGAGTTCACTCCCAAGAGAGTTTTGAAGCCGCCATTGCAGCCTCAGAAATGCTTTTCGGCAAGGGAACTCGCGAAAGCCTCTCACGTTTGGACACAAACACTTTCCTATCCGTCTTTGAAGGAGTACCGATGTTCGAGTTGAGCAAAAGCGAGATAGAAAACGGCATCGACATCATCGAACTGCTTGCCGTAAAGACTCAAATCCTTGCCTCAAAAGGCGAAGCAAGACGCAGTTTGAAAGAAAACTCCATATCAATCAACAAAGAAAAAGTCAAAGAAGGCTTTGTGGTCGGAAGCGACAGCCTTTTGAACGAACAATACATCTTGGTTCAAAAAGGAAAGAAGAACTACTTTGTGATACACGTTCAGTAAAACAAACACGCAAACCCTTTTCGCAAGAGGATAATTAGTCGAGCCTTAAAAACTTCGCACAGCGTGCATGTGCGAAGTTTTTAAGGCTCGACTATATAGAATTGCTTTGAAAAAACAAGTCGTCCTATGAGGTTATAGGACGACCTGTCTTTGTTTGTAGAAATTGAAGGCAAAAACGTATTGTTTTTTCGGATCTTTTCGCTGTTTTTTCACCTCGAAAAATCGACTTTTTGATATGCTCAAAAAAAACGGCGTTTTGCTCGGACAAAACGGCGTTCTATTTTACCAAAAGGGCGTTTCACGAAAATAATACGGCGTTTCGCCGTGAGTAAAATGTCGATTTGTCGGAACAGAGTGTCAATTTGTGGTGTTTTTGTTGGTTCTTCAAGGGTAGAAAGCAGGTTTTCGGGTCTTTTTTGTGAGCTTTCGGCGAGTTTTTACAGATTTTTAAGCCATTGATTTACTGAAAAGTGCAACATTATTTGAATTTTTGTTGCAAAAATATTTGGCAGCTTGAAGAAAAAGGTGTACTTTTGCAATCCCAATTCACGATAAAGGCGTTGCCGATTGAGGAATTGGAGAGATGGGTGAGTGGCTGAAACCAACAGTTTGCTAAACTGTCGTACTCGATTAAGGGTACCGGGGGTTCGAATCCCCCTCTCTCCGCACAGAAATTGAACTCTGTGTTTTTGGGAAAAGGAAAACGGGGTATAGCGTAGTCCGGTTATCGCGCCACATTTGGGATGTGGAGGTCGCAGGTTCGAATCCTGCTACCCCGACTGAGAAAAGAACCGCTGTCGGTTCTTTTTTTGAAAGGGGTCTAGTAGCTCAGCTGGATAGAGCAACTGCCTTCTAAGCAGTAGGTCCCAGGTTCGAATCCTGGCTAGATCACAAAAAAGGGGAACAATCGCAATGTTGTTCCCCTTTTTTGTTTGTAAACGAATGATTTTCCTACAACTTTATTTCTTCTCCGTCGCTATTCAAGAAATTATATTCCAATATGCCCATGTTTGGGGACGATGTAACTTTGAGTTTGACACCGTATTGTTTGTTCCACTTCTTTTTTTGTGAATTGAAAAGTCCTTTGGTGATATGCGAACAAACAAACGGGTGTGCCATAAGTTCGAGTCGTTTCTCGTTTTGCTCACAAGACAAATATCTTATGTCGTTTTCAATCTCGTTGATTACTGCCATAGATGATTGTATCTTGCCGGTTCCCTTGCAAACGGGACACAATTCTGACAAATCGACGTTAATTGCCGGACGTACTCTTTGTCTTGTTATCTGCATAAGGCAAAACTTACTCAACGGAAGGATTGTATGTTTTGCTTTATCTTTGCTCATTTCTTCTTCCATCTTGTTGAGAAGCAGCTTTCGGTTGGCTGCCACGTTCAAGTCGATGAAGTCTATCACTATTATCCCTCCCAAGTCTCTCAATCTCATTTGTCGTGCTATCTCGACTGCGGCTTCACAATTTACAATCAATGCATTTTCTTCCTGATCTTGGGAAGACTTTGACCGATGTCCGCTATTGACATCTATGACGTGCATTGCTTCGGTCTGTTCTATTATAAGGTATATGCCGCTTCGTATTGTAACAACCTTCCCAAAGGAATTTCTTATTTGAGAAGCAACTCCGAACTGTTCAAAAATTGGAGTTTGCATCTTGTAGAGGTGCAAAATGTCTTCTTTTTCGGGACAAATCGAACTTATGTAGCCTTTGAGTTCTTCATAAAGGTCTGCATCGTTCACATATACATTGTTGAATTCTTCGGTAAGCATATCCCTCAAAATGACTGAGGATTTGTCTAACTCGGAAACCAACTTTGTTGGAGGCAGTGCCTTTGGTAGCTTTTTCTTTATGCTTTCCCATTTTGACAAAAGGTCTTTGAGGTCTGCATCTAATTCGGCAACGGATTTTCCTTCTGCAATCGTTCTTATGATTATGCCGAAGTTGTCGGGCTTTATGCTCTTTATGAGTTTGCGAAGTCTGTTTCGCTCTTCTGCCGACTTGATTTTTTGAGAGACTGATACCTTTTCAGAAAACGGAACCAAAACCAAATATCTTCCGGCAAAAGATATTTCGGTGCAAAGTCTCGGTCCTTTGGTTGATATTGCTTCTTTGCTTACTTGGACCAAGATAACTTGTCCTTGTTTGAGTGTTTCTACAATCTTGCCGCTTTTTTCCAATTTTGGTTCTTTGAGTTTGGCAAAGTCCATGCTGTCGATACCTCCCGACATACAGATTTTGGTAAACTTCTCCAAGGCTTTGTAGTACAATCCCAAGTCAAGGTAGTGTAGGAAACCATCTTTTTTGGAACCCACATCAATAAAGGCTGCATTCAATCCGGGCAAAAGTTTTTTCACCTGCCCCAAATAGATGTCGCCAACCAAATGTGTCGATTCCGAATTACCTTGATGCAATTCCACAAGGCGTTTATCTTCAAGCAAAGCTATCTCTACGCCTGTCTTTCCTGCATCGATAATTAAATCTTTGTTCACTTGATTTTAGGTATTTTTGATGGTTAAACAAAAAATATTGCGAAACACCTGCAAAAAACTTTGCCTGAATGTTTCGCAATAGTACTTTCAGACATCCAAGTCTGTCGGAAGAATTATTTCTTCTTATGTCTGTTCTTTCTCAAACGTTTTTTACGTTTGTGAGTGGCCATCTTATGACCTTTTCTCTTTTTTCCGCTTGGCATAATTTTGATTTTTTATTGTTATTTTACTTGTTTCACATTCTTTTTTACCGACTCCATGAACACTTTTGCAGGTTTGAAAGAAGGTATGTAGTGAGCAGGTATTATAATGGTGGTGTTCTTAGATATGTTTCTACCTGTTTTTTCTGCTCTTTTCTTAACTATGAAACTTCCGAAACCTCTCAAATAGACGTTCTCTGCTTCTTTTTTTGTCAAGGCATCTTTCAAAACACTCATAAAAGTCTCAACAGTTTCTTGAACTGTCATCTTTTCTATGCCTGTTCTTTGTGCAATTTCTGCAACGATTTCTGCTTTTGTCATCTCTTTCTAACGTTATTTACGCATTTTAATTAACTCAACATTTGCTTATCTGCCTTTTGCGAGAAAGCAAGGGGCTTTTTGCTCTGCAAATCTGCCAATTTCCTCGCAATAGGGGTTGCAAAGGTACAAAAAAAAACCGAGTGGCAAACAAAAAATGTTTATTTTCAGTGCATTTTGTCTCAAAATCTTGTTTTTGGCAGCCGAAAGAGGCCTTGTTTTCTTCATTCTTTTGCTCTGTTGCTCCCAAATCTTTGAAAATTTTCAATACCTTTGCAACGAAAATATTTTACTTATGTCTGAAAGAACTGAATTGGAAGAATTGGGTGAGTTTGGCTTGATTGAAAGGCTTAATCCTCACAGAGATATTATCAACAAAAGTACTTTGCTTTCGGTAGGAGACGATGCTGCTTGTATGTGTTATGGCGATAAAATGGTGGTTGTTTCGACCGATGCTTTGGTTGAGGGAGTACATTTCGACATGGTTTACACTCCTTTGAAGCATTTGGGATATAAGGCTTGCGTGGTTAATTTTTCTGATATTTATGCAATGAACGCCCACCCGAAGCAAATTGTGGTTTCTTTGGCTGTGAGCAATCGTTATTCTGTCGAGGCATTGGAAGAACTTTACGAGGGTATTCACCTTGCGTGCGAGAAGTATGGTGTAGATTTGGTCGGAGGTGATACCACAAGCAGTTGTTCGGGTATGTTTTTGTCTCTCACCGTGATTGGAGAGGTCGAAAAGGACAGGGTTGCTTACAGAAAGGGAGCTTCGGTTCACGATTTGGTGTGTGTATCGGGCGATTTGGGAGGAGCATACGCAGGTTTGTTGGTGTTGCAGAGAGAAAAAGCTGCGTGGATTGCCAATCCCGATATGCAACCCGAACTCAAAAATTATGAATATGTGGTTGGAAGGCAGTTAAAGCCCGAGGCAGGCAGAAGAATTGTTAATTTCTTTGAGAAGAATGACATAGTGCCAACTTCGATGATTGATATATCTGACGGATTGGCTTCGGAAATGTTGCATATCTGCAAACAATCGGACGTGGGTTGTGAGTTGTATTTGGAAAAGTTGCCTATCGACTATCGAACTTCAAAGGTGTATGAGGAGTTTAAGATATTGGCAGACACCGGTGCTTTGAACGGTGGTGAGGATTATGAGTTGCTGTTTACCATTTCGCAAAAGGATTATGACAAAATCAAAGATGAAGCCGACATTCACATAATAGGACACATCACAGACAAGTCTTCGGGTTGTAACTTGGTAACTCCTCAAAACACTACCATTGCTTTGAAGGCTCAGGGTTGGAATCATTATAGGAAAGATTAAATACAGAGTGTTATGATAAAGAATTTGTTGTTGGACATGGGTGGTGTCATTCTCAATGTAAGCTATCAAAAGGTGATTGATACTTTCAAATCGTACGGAATTGAGAATTTCGACAAGGTATATTGTCAGGCAAAGCAGGTCGAAATCATAGATTTGTTTGAGGAAGGCAGGTGCAGTGCCGAAGAGTTCAGAGATGGTGTGAGGAAACTTCTTGACAAAGATTTGACAGATGAACAGATTGACAAGGCATGGTTCTCGATGATTTTGGAAATTCCCAAGGATGTCATTCAGCTGTTGGGCTTGTTGAAGTTGAAATATCGCTTGTTTTTGTTTTCAAACACCAATGTGTTGCACATAGAGTACTTAAAGAAAGAGTTTGAAAGGCAGTTGGGATTTGATTTGTTCGGCTGTGTGTTTGACAAGGCTTTCTTTTCAAACGAAATTCACCACCGCAAACCTCACCCCGAGAGCTTTTCGTTTGTTTTGAACCAAGCAGGGATAAAACCTGAGGAGACTTTGTTTATTGACGACAGCAAACAACACTTGGAAGGAGCGGAAAAGGTGGGCTTAAACACCTATTGGCTCACAGGCGGAGAGACTTTGATTGATTTGTATGACAAAAAAATCATTTAGCAGATGACATTCGCCCAGTTCAAACAGACAAAATTGTTCAAGGTTTTGAAGAACAAGTATCTCATAACCTTGGTTGTGTTTGTGTGTCTTATTCTTTTTAGTCCCAAAAACAATATCATTTATTACTTCAAGCTGCAAAAACAGTTGGACGAATTGGAACAGCAAAAAGAGTTTTTGCAAAACGAAATTAAGTCGGACAGCATAAGGTTTTCGGAACTCGAAAAAGACATAGATGCAGCGGAGAAGTTCGGCAGAGAAAAGTATATGATGAAACGAGAAAACGAAGATATTTTTGTCATTAAGCACAAAGAGGACACCGACAAGTAGTTTTCGGTGTCCTCTTTTTTGCGATTTCCTATTCTTAAATCTCTATTGCTAAACCGATTTTGAGGATTATCAAAATTTTTTTTGCTTGATAATCGAATTATCTTCCCATGATAATGGTATTATCTTGGCGTGATAATCGGATTATCACGGCGTGATAATCGGATTATCCAGTCGAAAATTTTTTGATAATCCTGTTTTCTCTCTTTCAAACCTTTGATTTTTTTGTCCGAAGCTGTGTTTTGAAATGTGCTAAACAACTTCCGCAACAGTATAGGTTGAGCCTCCGACAAACACAAGGTCGTTGGCTTCGGCTTCGGCTTGTGCTTGTTGCAATGCCTCGGAAACCGAGGTGCATTTCTTGAAGTTCAATCCTGCCTTTTCGGCCTTTTCGGCAAGCGTATCGACCGACAATCCCCTCGGAATGTCTGCCTTACAAAGATAATATATTGCTTTCTTGTCCAACATTCCCAACACCTTATCTACATCTTTGTCGCTCACCATTCCGAGAACAAATCTCAATGTCTTGTATTTTTGCTTTGAGAGCTGGTTTATCACAAATCGCAAACCATCTTCGTTATGTCCTGTGTCGCAAATCGTCAGAGGCTTGTCCGAGAGCCTTTGCCACCTGCCGCACAAAGGAAAATTCTCGCTCAAATTCTCAATGCCCTTTCGTATTGTGGCATCATCTATTTTGAAATCATGGTATTTGTTCAAACAGTCTATTGTTCCTATCACTCCAAGAATGTTTTTGGTCTGGTAATCGCCCGCAAGAGGAGAAACAAGCGAGGCAAACCTCACTCCCTTTTGCACAATATCCATCTGCAAACCCTCAGCCACATCGACCGCATTCTCCACTTTCATATATTGGTCTGCAAAAACAATGGGTGAATTGTTCTCTTTGGCAACACTTTCAAACACTTTGGCGGTATGTTCGTTGGTTTGGGAAATGACAACCGGTCTTTGAGGTTTGATTATTCCTGCTTTTTCTTTTGCAATCTGCTCCAATGTGTTACCCAAAAACTGTGTATGGTCAAACGATATGTTGGTTATCAGGCTCACCAAAGGGTCAATGACGTTGGTAGAGTCCAATCTTCCTCCCATTCCGACCTCAATCACCGCTATATCTACTTTGTTTTCTGCAAAATATACGAAAGCCATTGCCACCGCAAGCTCAAAAAACGATGGCGAAATTCTCTCTACGAGTTCTTTGTGCTTGTTCACAAAAGAGATAACGAACTCTTCGCTGCACATTTGGTTGTCTATCTTTATCCTTTCTCTGAAATCTTTGAGGTGAGGCGAGGTATGCAAGCCGACTTTCAATCCTTTCTCTCTGAGAATTGAAGCAATCAGATGAGAAGAAGAGCCTTTGCCGTTTGTGCCTGCAACATGTATGCTGCGAAACTTCTTCTCGGGATTTCCCAATGCACGCATCAATTCGACCGTATTGTGAATATCTGCTTTGTAAGCCGCCGCCCCCACTCTTTGAAACATGGGAAGAAATCCGAAAAGGTAGTCAATCGTGTCTTTGTAAGTCTTCATGATAATTCCAAATTATTTTGTGTGCAAAGGTACAATTTAATTGATAATTGTTCGTTAAACTTTTGATTGTTGTAAATGTTTGTTTTTCACAATCGGGACGAAAAAATTGAAAAAGTTTAATCATTAAATATCATAGTACTATGTTAAACAAGAAATTGGAAGAGGCTTTGAATGCCCAAATCAATGCAGAGTTTTGGTCTGCTTATCTTTATCTTTCGATGTCTTCTGATATGTCCGACAAAGGAATGGCAGGAGTGGCAAATTGGTTTGCAATTCAATTCAAAGAAGAGCAAGATCATGCAATGAAGTTCTTTAACTATGTGATTTCAAGAGGAGGCAAAGTTACTTTGAAACCAATCGAAAAAGTAGATACAGAATGGAAAAGTCCGTTGGCTGCTTTTGAGCAAACTTTGCAGCACGAAGAAAAGGTTACTTCTTTGATAAACGACCTTTATGCTTTGGCAGAACAAGAGAAAGACTACGCAACTCAATCAATGTTGAAGTGGTTTATCGACGAACAAGTTGAAGAGGAAGAAAATGCAAAAGCCATCATCGACACTCTTAAATTGATTGGCGACAATGGTTATGGTTTGTATCAACTTGACAAAGAGCTTGCCACAAGAGTTTATACTCCGATTGCAACATCTGAAGAATAATAGTGTAAAGTTCATTTAATTTGTATGGTTTCGGTTCTTCTTGACTAATGGGAGCCGAAACCTTTTTTTGTGTATTTATGATTGCGATTAAAGACGAGCTTTTGGCAATGAGCGACAGAGAATACAGAGACTTCTCTTCAAAACTCATGCCGTCGGTCGAAAAAGACAGGGTGATAGGTATTCGTATCCCCATGTTGAGGCAATATGCAAAGCAAATAAACAATTCTTGTGAGGCTCTGCAGTTTTTGGACACTCTTCCGCACACATATTTTGAAGAAGATAATCTTCACGCTTTCCTTATCGAACAAATAAAAGACTACAACGAGTGTATAAAGAGGTTGAGTGCTTTTCTGCCTTTTGTGAACAACTGGGCAACTTGCGACAGTCTCAACCCTAAATGTTTCAAACGCAATCTGCCTTTGCTGATTGAGGACACAAAACGCTGGATTGCTTCAAGGCATACATACGTTTGTCGTTTCGGAATAGGAATGTTGATGCGTTACTTTTTGGAAGAAGAGACTTTCAAGAGCGAATATCTCGACCTTGTGGCGTCGGTAAAAAGTGAGGAATACTATATAATGATGATGCAGGCGTGGTATTTTGCCACAGCTTTGGCAAAACAATACGACAGCACACTCTCTATTTTGCAAGACAAAAGACTAAACGATTGGACGCACAACAAGACAATCCAAAAGGCAAAAGAAAGTTTGCGTATCAGCCCTTTGCAAAAACGAGAGTTGGCAAGGCTGAAAGTTTAGCAAAAACAGAGCTTTCTTACAGCAATAACCCCCTACTTTACAACAACACAACCTTTTTGGAAAGCGAGATAGTTTCGTTTTCTATCTTGATTATTGCCACGCCCTTGTACGATGTGTTCAATTCGATTGTTGTTCCGTTACTTATGTGATAGCTTTGTCTTTCAATCAATCTACCGTCAGAGCTTATCAACTCCACATTTGTATTGCCCTCAATGTTCTTTGTTGTTATCAAAACTGCGTTTCGCTCCGCTTGGCATTCAAACTGCGGCTTTGCTTTTTGCTCTGACGCAGCAAGAGAGGCATTCGTTTCTGAAAAGCACCATCTGCCAAGATTGTCATACACCGTTCTGTCGGCAATGTCTTGAAGATATGTTGCCACCGAAGGAGACACGGACGAAGGATAATATGCCTCGTGCAATCTTTCGGCGAATATGATTTCATAGAAGCAGCAAGCTGCAAGATATGTTCCGTTGATATTGGGGTGTGAGTTGTCGGAAGAGTGAAGAACAACGGTCGAATCTCGTCTGAAAGACTCCAACCATGCAGCTCCCACAGGCGAAGCATCTGAACCAAAGTCCTCTGCCATTAGCACATAGTTGTCTCTCAAACGCTCCGACATCGATTCAAAAGTACAGAAAGGCTCATAGAACTGACAATTTAACTCATCGCCATATCTGTATCCCCATGTCATATAAAAAACAACCTTTACATCGGGATTGTAAGCCTTGGCAAGAGAGTCCAATGTCTTTGCATAAGGATAGACCTGCCAAGAGAATTGATTATCGGGGAATGCAACTTCCTGACTTTGCCCCTGCAACACGATATAGTCCCAACCGCCTTGAGTTATTGCCTCAATCGTTGAGGGATTATTGCAATGAGAAGAGAATGTTGCCCCTCCAAATGCCTGCATTTGGCATTCTACTCTTTTGTCTTGCGATTGTGCAACTCTCATAAACTCTTCGGGAAGGTTGTTCACCTGAGTATAGCTGTTGCCGACAAACAAAACTCGCTTGTTATCTTGCGAAAAGGAAAACGAAAAAGAAAATACACACAAAGCAAAGGCTGCTGCTTTAAGCAAAAACGCCGATTTTTCAACTTGAATTTTCATGATGATATAATTTTGTTCCAATACTATTCTTTACAATTCTCCGGCAAAGATACAAAATAACGGCATCAATGCACAGGTTTTCTGACTTTTGACCGCAAAAAAGAGCTTGCAGAAAACTATTCCGAATAAAACCACCGACAAAAGCTCTTTCGTTTCTTTCCGAAAGCCCTTTCGTTTCAAGCTAATCCGATTACCAAAATTTTTTGCCTTTGGTAATCGGATTACCAAGGCGTGGTAATGCTATTATCATGGGAAGATAATGGTATTATCACGGCGTGGTAATATCATTATCACAGAGAAGAAATGTATTAAAGTCGGGGTTTCTCTTTTTCAAACGCTGTTTTCAATCTTTGAAATTTTGTCTCCGGCAGACAAAATGAGGAACGATTTCTTGCAAAAAATCGTTTTTTTGTTTGCACAGCGAAAATTATTTGCTAAATTTGCGTTTTCAAATCTTGAAGATATGAAGAAGATATTTTGCTTTTTTGCTTTTTGTTTCTGTCTCGGCAGCTTTGGTGCTTTTGCCGAGCAAGAGGAGAAGTTTGATGCAGGAGAACTGATAATGGAACACATAAGCGATGCTTATGATTGGCATATTCTCACATGGAAAGAAACCAATGTATCTATACCTCTGCCTGTGATTTTGATAAACGAAGGGAAGTTGGACATCTTTATGTCAAGTCGGTTCAACCACGGACACGATTGTTACAAGGGATATAAGATTGCAAACAAGCAAGACGGAGAAAATGTTTCGGGAAAGATAGTCTGTGTTGATGAAAACGGAGTATATAACGGCAAGAAGCCCTACGACTTTTCCATAACAAAGAATGTGTTTGCGATTTTCATTGTTGCGGGATTTATTATCTTCTTGGTACTCAAAGGAGCTTCGGTTGCAAAAAAGCGAGAAGGCAAAGAACCCAAGGGAGTTCAAACCTTGGTGGAATTTTTCGTCATGTACATAAGAGACGACATCGCAATTCCTTCCATAGGCAAAGAAAAATACTCAAAATATCTGCCTTATCTTTTGACAGCTTTTCTTTTCATTTTCTTTTCTAATCTTATGGGTTTGCTACCTTGCTTTCCCGGAGGAGCAAATGTAACGGGTAACATTGCCGTAACGCTTTGTTTGGCTTTGTTTACCTTTGTGATAACCAACGTAAGCGGCAACAAACAATACTGGAAGCACATGGTAAATATGCCGGGAGTGCCTTGGTGGTTGAAGTTCCCTATTCCTATCATGCCGATTGTGGAGATTTTGGGAATGTTCACCAAACCATTTTCGCTCACCGTGCGATTGTTTGCCAACATCACGGCAGGACACGTCATCATTTTGAGTTTCTTGTGCATTATTTTCATCTTCGGAGAACAAAATATCGTTCTCGGATACGGAACTTCCATAATACCGTTGTTCTTTTCCATTTTCATGACCTTGCTCGAAATTTTGGTTGCCTTCATTCAGGCTTACGTCTTTACACTCTTGTCTGCAATATACATAGGAATGGCAACAGAGGAAGAACATGCTTAATGATGATTTGATAAAAAAGTTAGACGGATTTATCCGCAAGTTCTACAAAAACATAATGCTAAAAGGATTATTCTATTCGGTAATCCTTTTAGTTGTTTTCTACCTTCTGCTCACTCTTTTTGAATTTTTGAACTACAATTCGACCGTTGTAAGGACTATCTTGTTCTATGCTTACATTGTGTTTGCAAGTGTGGTGTTGGTGGTCTTTGTTCTTCGTCCGTGGTTCAAGATGATGAAGATCGGAAAGACCATAGACCGCTTTGAGGCAGCAAAGATAATTGGAGATTACTTCCCCGAAGTTGCAGACAAGTTGCTGAACCTGCTCCAACTACAAGAGATGTCAAAGACAAAGGAGAGCGAACTGCTGCTTGCCACGGTTGAACAAAGAACAAAGCAACTCTCGCCAATAGATTTCCGAAAGGCAATCGACACAAAGAAAGCAAAAAAGGCTGCAAAAGTCGCTTGTTTGGTTGTGGTGCTGTTGGCTTTGGTTGCGATTATTTTTCCGAATTTTCTTTCCGAACCTACATTTCGCTACCTCAACCATTCCACCTACTTTGAAAAGCCTGCACCTTTCTCTTTTGAACTTCAAAACCGCTCTCTAAAAGTTTTGCAACAAGCAGACTTGACACTGAGAGTCAAAGTTTCGGGAAAAGCTCTGCCCGAACAGGCAGAGATAACAATAGACGGACAACGTTTCTCAATGCGAAAGGAAAACAAAAATCTTTTTTCTTACGAACTCAAACGCATCAACAAGAATTGTACTGTGGTCTTTTCGGCTGCGGGAGTCGAGAGCCGACCTTTCACTGTTGAAGTAAGTCCGAAGCCTATTTTGACATCGGTTTCTGCAAGCGTTGTTTATCCTGCTTACACAAAAATGAAATCCGAAGAGCTTTCGGGCATAAACAACATCAGCGTCCCCAAAGGAGCAACAATCGTTTGGAACATTCAAACAAAAGATGCCGATGCTCTGACAATTTCTTTTGACGGCAAAGCAGTCAATCTTCCTATCGACAAAAAAGGCAAGGCTCAATACAAACAAATAGTTACCAAAGACACAGAGCTTTGTATCGCAACAAGCAACCGATATACAGACTTTGCCGATTCTTTGGGCTTTTCAATTTTTTCAAACGCCGATTTATTTCCGCAAATCGCCGTTTTGCAGCAGCGAGACAGCCTTTTGCCAAAGCGAATTTTGTTCCGCGGACAGATAAAAGACGATTATGGTTTTTCAAAACTCTGTTTCTTCATAACCAAGAAAGAAAACGGCAAAACGATTGTGCTGCATAAAGACAATTTGGAGGTAACTCAAAGCGAAAATGTGCAGGAATTTTATCACTATTGCGACCTTGAAGCAATTACCTTGCCCGAGGGCGAAAACTTGGAGTACTTCTTTCAGGTGTGGGACAACGATGCCGTGAGCGGCAACAAGAGCAGCAAAAGTATGGTCTTCGTTTTGAAAAATCCGAGCAAGAAAGAATTGGAGGAAATGAGAGACAACAATTCCGAACAATTAAAATCGGAAAGCGAACAACTGATAAGCGAAATTCGGCAACTGCAAAAACAAATTGACGAACTAAACCGCAAACTGATTGAGAAGAAAGAACTTGCATGGCAAGACAAGAAACAACTCAAAGAACTTGCCGAGAAACAAAAAGAACTGCAAGAAAAAATCGAACAAATAAAAGACCGGCTTGAAGAAAACAACCGAATAGACGAGGCTTTCTCACAAGAAAACTCCGACATTCTCGAAAAGCAAAAAGAATTGGAGGAGTTGTTTGACCAACTCATGGACAAGGACATGAAAAAGATGTTGGAAGAAATACAGAAACTCACAAATGAAAACATAGACAAGCAAAAACTAAACGAAGCTCTGCAAAACATCAAAATGTCAAACCAAGACATAAGCAAGCAGTTGGACAGAAACATCGAGCTGTTCAAGAGGTTTGAGATTGAAAAGAAAACTTCCGAAGTCATAGAGAGGCTTGAAGACTTGGCAAAAGAACAAAAAGACTTGGCAGACAAGCTGAACAAACAATCAAACGAAGAAACAGCCAAGCAACAACAGAAGTTGAATGAGGATTTTCGCTCCGAGCAAGACAAGCTCTCCGAAATCGAGAAGCAAAAAAGGGAACTAAACGAAGACTTGCAGCGAAACAAAGAACAAGAAAGCCAAATCAATCAGCAACAAAAGCAGGCAAAAGACAACATAGAGAAGAACAAAAAACAAAAAGCTCGCGAAAATATGCAAAATGCCGCAGAACAAATGCAGCAAATGGCTCAACAGTTGTCCGAGCAGCAACAACAAGAAAATCAAGAGCAACTTGGCGAAGACATAGAGCAGGTGAGAGCTATGTTGAAAAACCTTGTGAGGCTGTCAATGCAGCAAGAAGAGCTGATAAAAAAGACCAAAACCACCAAGGTTTCCGAAAGTGAGTACCAAAATATCATTCGCAAGCAGAACAACATCAAGGAAGACATGAAAATGTTGCAAGACAGTCTGTTTGCAATGAGCAAACGCCAACCGCAGGTAGGCAATATGATAAATCAAGAGCTTTCTCGGATTGACAATCACTTGAACAAAACAATGGAAACTCTGTTGAGATACAATCAGGTTCACTATTCGGAACACAAGAACACCTCGGCAAGTTCTTCTCAGCAGTATGCGATGAGTTCGATGAACAATCTTGCTCTCATGCTTACCGAATCGATTGAAAACATGAAGCAACAACAGCAACAACAAAGCAGCAACTCTAAGGGCAAGCCTCAAAAACAATGCAGCAATCCTTCGCAAGGCAAAAGCGGCAATCCTCAATCGATGCAACAAATGCAACAAGCCCTCAACAAAGAACTCGAAAGGCTGCAAAAAGAGTTGGAAAAACAAAAGAATAACGGCAATCCGAAAATTGGAGAGGGAGCAAAACTCAACGAACAGTTGGCAAAAGCTGCGGCTCAACAAGAGATGATAAGAAAGATGCTCAAACAAGCGGCAGACGAAGCAAAAAGGGCTTCGGGCGGCAAGGCAAACAAAAAATTAGAAGAAATGCAACGCCAAATGGAACAAACGGAAAAAGAAATCGTAAACAAATCCATAAGCCGCCAAACCATAAATCGTCAGGCGAATATTTTGACTCGTCTGTTGGAGTTTGAGAAAGCTGAGAAGAAACAGGGCGAAGATAACAAGCGAAAATCAAACGAGGGAAAGGATAAGGCAAAAACGCCTCCCAAAGATTTGATTGAGTTTGAAAAGCTCAAAAATAGGGAAATGGAATTGTTCAAACAAATTCCTGCTGTCTATTCTCCTTTTTACAAACAGAAGGTCAATGACTATTTTTATGGAAACGGCTCAAATAAAATGTGAAAATCATAGATTAGAATGGATAAGAGTACATTTTGTAAGACGGTAAGGATTGAGCGAACAGACGACTTGACAGAACTTTTGGAGAATATTTGCCAAGATAATAACATCAACAACTATTTTGGCACTATTTCAGTTGCCGTTGAAGGTGTTTTGAATTTTATTTTTGCCGCTTCAAAAAAGCAGAGCGAGAAAATAAAGTTCGGATTTGAGCAATGTGTGGGAGGAGTTTCCATATTGGTAGAGTGCGAGAGCGTTTCGTTTGAGGCTCTTGTGAAAAAGGCAGAACAATCTGAACAAACCGACAATGCCGATGCCTTGGTTATTCATCTGCTTTCCGACAAGGTGAGGTTGCTTTCCGACGGCAGGGGAATAAAGTTAAGTTTTCTCATAGGAGGAATAGAACCCGAGCTGCTCTCTCTCAGACAAGAATTGACACTGCAGTATTTCAACACCCTCCAAGTGGTAAAATCTTAAAATAACATGGCAATCCAATTTTCGTTTCAGACGAACTACCCTCTCAAATCTCGCACCAAAATCAAGCAATGGATAAAACAGGTCATAGAGGCAAAGGGAAAGAAAACGGGAAACATAACTTACATCTTTTGCGATGACGAGTATTTGTTGGAAGTGAACAAACAGTATCTTCAACATGACTATTATACTGATGTAATTACCTTTGACTATGTGGAAAACGACTTGATAAGCGGCGATATTTTCATAAGCACCGACCGAGTGAGGGAAAACGCTCTTGCTTTCGGTTCAAGCGAAACAGAAGAGTTACACAGGGTGATTATTCACGGAGCTTTGCACCTTTTGGGTCTGAAAGACAAGAGCGAAAAAGAAGCCTCTCAGATGAGGCAAGCCGAGAATGAGGCACTCAAACTTTTGAACGAATAAGAAATAACGATTTATAATGTTCGCAGACTTTGACGTGATAGTAGTTGGAGCCGGACACGCAGGTTGTGAAGCAACGTATGTTGCCTCAACTCTCGGTTCCAAGGTTCTTTTGATTACACAAAATCTCAATAATATAGCACAGTTGTCTTGCAATCCCGCAATGGGAGGAGTTGCAAAAGGGCAGATTGTGAGAGAAATAGATGCTTTGGGAGGATACAGCGGTGTGATTACCGACATGAACACAATGCAATTCAGAATGCTTAACCGAAGCAAGGGCTGTGCTATGTGGAGTCCGAGGGCGCAAGTCGATAACATCACTTTCGGTTTGTCGTGGCGAAGGGTCTTGGAGCAACAAGAGAATGTACGGCTTTGGCAAGACGAGGTTGTGGATTTGATTATCCGAAACGGAGAAATCGAAGGTGTGAAAACAATTTTGGGATTGGACATCAGGGCAAAGGCTGTGATTTTGACCAACGGAACTTTTCTGAGCGGCAGAATACACATCGGAGAGGTTAATTTTGAGGGAGGAAGAATTGGAGAGCAGGGAGCAAACTACCTATCCGAAAAGATGAGGGGTGAGGGCTTTGAAACCGATAAGCTGAAAACGGGAACTCCCATGAGAGTAGATGGAAGAAGCATAGACTTTTCAAAGCTGCAAGAACAAAAAGGTGATGAAAATCCCGCTCAGTTCTCTTTTCTTTACCAAAGAGAGCAGCCTCTTGTGCAACAAAGTTGCTTTTTGGCTTACACCAATCTCAAAGTACACGATATTTTGCGTAAGGGATTTGCCTTTTCGCCAATGTTTGCGGGAAGAATACAGGGGAAAGGTCCTCGCTATTGTCCGTCGATTGAGGACAAGATTGAGAGATTTTCGGACAAAGACCGACATCAGCTCTTTATCGAACCCGAATCACGACACACAAGTTTGTATTACATCAACGGATTTTCGTCTTCTCTGCCTTTGGAAGTGCAGTATGAGGCTTTGCACAACATAGAAGGCTTTGAAAAAGCTGTCATTCAGAAGCCCGGATATGCAATAGAGTACGACTATTTCCCTCCTACCCAACTCAAAGACACCTTGGAAACCAAATTGGTCAAGCGTCTGTACTTTGCAGGTCAGATAAACGGAACGACAGGTTACGAGGAGGCTGCTTCACAAGGATTGGTTGCAGGAATAAATGCTCATCTTAACATACACGATCAAGAACCTTTTGTCATCGGTCGCTCGGAAGGTTACATAGGAGTGTTGATTGACGATTTGATAACCAAGGGTGTCGATGAACCATATCGAATGTTTACTTCGAGAGCCGAGTATCGCATCTTGCTCAGAGGCGACAATGCCGACCGAAGACTTACTCACCGCTCTCATGCAATAGGCTTGGCATCGGACGAAAGAATGGCAAAGGTGGAGCGAAAATACAATCAAGTCGAAAAAATTGTTTCTTTCATCAAATCAGAATCGGTTTCTCCCGAGCAGGTCAATGGTCTTTTTGCCGAAATAGGAACACCCGAAATAAAGCAAAAGACACATCTTTCGCAACTTATGTTGCGTCCGCAGGTGAGCTTGGCTCAAATGAAGAGCTGCATTCAACCTTTGCAGCAGGCAATACAGAATGTGGATTGCGACATACGCTCGGAGGTTGAGGAATGTGCGGAAGTAGCAATAAAATATGAGAGTTATATCAAGAAAGAAGAGGAAATGACCGAACGTCTGAGCAAGTACGAAAATTTTGTAATCAAAGATAACTTCGACTATTCGTCAATCAAGGCATTGTCTTTTGAGGCAAGAGAAAAACTAAGCAAAATTCGTCCTCGCACAATAGGTCAGGCAGGAAGAATAAGCGGAGTTTCGCCTGCCGATGTGTCGGTGTTGATTATCTATCTTGCGCGATAAAGCGTCATTGTTGCCAATCAGAGGATATATTTTCTAATTACCAAACAATTTCTCAGCTTGGTAAGGGTATTATCATCGCATGATAATGGTATTACCACGGCGTGGTAATACCATTACCAACAAGAAAAAATTTTGGTAATCCTGTTTTTTCGCTTCTATGACTTGGAAATATGAGTTCGTTGCTTTACGACCAAAGTTTTAGATCTTGGTTCCAGACAGGATATATGATTTTACACACACACCAAACTTTTGTAGAAGGATAAAGAAATCCATAATTTTGATACTTATCTCGGAATAATTGCAATAATTTTGCAGTCAGAATAGTCATTTGGGAGGTAAAGAAACTTCTTGAAACACAGCCTTTCCACGGGTGGTATTTGTTTCCTTTTGTGTTATCCCGGACTGAAAGCTCGCAAGCAATCAGTTTGGAGGCAGAGCTAAAGCGTCGCCCCGAGTTTACACTATTCGCCCTAAATAGGCAAAAGCGTTACTCATTCACCTATAACAAAGAACGTTTTGTGTAAAACCTTAAAAAATTTGCACGATTAAGTCGAAAAATTCATATCTTTGCAAGTCGAAAACCAACAAAAAGAAAGGAGACAAAGGAACAAAAAAATAAAAGACATTAGAATTAGTACATTTTATTAGACATATAAAAGCGTTTTTGCTTATACTTGGTTGTTTGAAACCTGAACACTTTCAAATATGTTATCCAATAGTAAAGCAGTGAACGCTCACGATTGCTATCGTGGGCTTTACTTATTTGGATAACAGGTAGTTCAGGACCTCAAACAACAATAAGAAATTAAGTCCCACGACTTTTTTATGTCCGTACGCCAAGAAAAAAGTAACTCAAACAAATCAATTCAAAGTAAACAATCGCCTTGGGGACTTGGGCAAAGAAAGAAAACTATTATTAAATAATGAGAAAAATATCAAGAAGGGTGCTTTGGCTAATTGCAATGCTTGTTTTGACAAGTTCTGCCTTTGCACAAAGAATTGCGGTTCTGAATTTCAATGCCCGCAGCGGCGTTACACAAGTGGAAGTTGATGGATTGTCTTCAATTTTCAACACTTACTTTGCTCCGAAAGGTGCAGAGATTGTCGAAAGAACAAGTGTCGATAAGATATTGCAGGAACAAAAATTTCAAAATTCTCGCTTCACCAATACCGATATGGTGGCTTTGGGCGAAATGTTGAATGTTTCTTTGATTGTGGTGGGAGATGTCAATGTTGTAATGGAACAGTACAATATTGATGTGAGAGTTGTAAACGTGCAAACAGGTACAATAGTTGCCAAAGACGGTGCTTCGTGTTCAAAAGGAGGCTCTTACAGAGACATGATGAGAGAGTTGGGCGAAAGGTTGTCCAAGAGTTTGGAATTGGAAATAGAAAAATTTCAAATCACATCTGACAAAAATTCCAATGGCAACAACAATAATAACAATGGCAAAGAGAGCGTCTTGCCCAAGAATATGACTACAAAGATTACAGAAGACAACAGCAAGAGAGAAAGAACTGATGTTGTTGTGTTGGAAGGTTTCTTGAAGTTGTATCCCGAAGACTTGGGTGAGTTTAGCAGAGAGCCAAATCAGCTGATAAAACAGATAAACCAACAAAAACGATATGGATACAACTCTTGGAGACTACCAACCCAAGAAGAATTGGATTTAATTCGCTCAAATGGTTACTTATCAGGAAACAAATACATGACAAAAGAAGACCCGAGCGGAGTATTGATGCTTGTAACAACAGAGAAACAAAAAGTACACTACCCTATTGCAAAACAAGAAATAAGCATTCATGCAGGAATAGGAGGAGGAGAATTTTTCGAGTATCTTGGTTTCTCCGCAGGAATAAAGTACAAGTACAAACCTTTCGAGAAGTACAACATAAGGCTCTTGGGAGAAATTGGAAGCGAGTTTGTGGCAGAGTCTAATCCGTATGCTCCTTTTTCTGTTCTGCCAATTCTTGTTGGAGTAAACTACGAGCATAAGTTTAATCAAAATTGGAGCGTTTTCGCTGACATAGGATTAGGTCCTAACATTCCGCTGTCGGGGAGTAGGAGTGACATGTACTATTACGAAATATCCGACTACCAAATAGGCTTTACCCTCTCTCCCGAAATAGGCTTTGCTTACAATGAGTTCCTATTTAGTATCAAATATAGTTTTTCTTCTAATGGTCACACAGAACACTTCCGCTACTACTACTACGACTACTACTACGGCGACTACTACGGCGACTACTACTACGACGACTACGACAGCGATACCAGACATTCCAATTACCTTTTGTTCCGATTGGGTTATCGTTTCTAAAAGGCAGAGCGTATAGTTCATTCTATTAAACAAAAGCGTCGTTTCAAATCACTAAAACGACGCTTTTGTTCTGTTATCCATTGACAATGGTTACCCACGCTTCTGCTCAAATTATGCCATAAACATGAGGTAGCTTTTGATGAATGCTTCCAAATCGCCGTCCAAAACGGCTACCGTGTCGGTGGTTTCGACGTTTGTGCGGACGTCTTTGACCAACTTGTAGGGGTGAAGAACATAATTCCTTATCTGGCTTCCCCATTCGATTTTCTTCTTGCTGCCTTCCATTTCGGCAATTTTCTCCCTCTTTTTTCGCAACTCTTGTTCGTAAAGTTGTGATTTGAGCATCTGCATGGCTTTCTCTCGGTTTTGAAGCTGCGAACGTGTCTGCTGACATTCTATAACTATGTTTGAGGGTTTGTAGTGTAGCCTTACCGCTGTTTCCACTTTGTTTACGTTCTGTCCTCCTGGTCCCGAAGAGCGAAAAGTATCCCATTCGATGTCGGCAGGATTGATGTTTATCTCTATGCTTTCGTCAATCACGGGATAGACATACACAGAGGCGAACGAGGTTTGACGTTTGCCTGCTGCATTAAATGGAGATATTCTCACCAAACGATGCACTCCGCTCTCTCCTTTCAGATAACCATACGCATAATTGCCGTCAATCTGAAAGCTGACGCTCTTTACTCCTGCCACATCTCCTTCCTGATAGTCGATTTGTGTGAGTTTGTATTTGTTTCTTTCTGCCCAACGAGTGTACATTCGCATGAGCATCGATGCCCAATCGCAACTCTCTGTTCCTCCTGCTCCGGCATTGATTGTAACGATTGCCGAAAGAGTGTCTTCTTCGGACGAAAGCATACTCTTCATTTCCAATTCCTCAATCACTTTGTTGAGACTTTCGATGTTCTCTTCGGCTTCGGCTTCTTCTATTTCGCCTGCCTGATAGAACTCTTTTATCACTTGAAAATCTTCGTATGCAGAGTTCACTTTCTCGAAATCTGCCACTTTGTTTTTCTTTGCACTGAGTTGCTTTAAGAATTTTTCGGCTTCTTTGGCATCATTCCAAAAGCCGTCGGCTTGTGTCTTCTGTTCTTCTTCTGCTATTTGCGATGTCAAATTGTCGATGTCAAAGACACCTCCTCAGGGTTTCTACCCTTTTGGCAAATTCTTTGCCTGCTTCTTCTATTGTCATTGTGATATTTATTTTCCGGTATGTCCGAATCCGCCCTCGCCTCTTTGTGTTGTGTCCAAAGTATCAGTTTGTTCCCATTCAACTTTGGCAAAAGGAGCTACAACCATTTGGGCTATGCGTTCCGAATCGTGTATTTCAAATGTTTCGTTTGATAGGTTGATAAGCAAGACTTTAATCTCGCCTCTGTAATCGGCGTCTATAGTGCCGGGGGAGTTCAAAATGGTAATCCCATGTTTGAAAGCCAACCCTGAGCGAGGACGTATCTGTGCCTCATATCCCTCGGGTAGAGCGATATATAAGCCTGTAGGAACAAGAACTCTCTCGCCGGGAGCAATGCTTATCGGCTTGTTTATGTCGGCTCTCAAATCCATGCCTGCCGACAAAAGGGTTTCGTAGGCAGGCAAGTTGTGTTTTGATTTGTTGATTATCTGTACTTTCATATCAAACAGACTAATCGACTCCCGCATCTATTGCAGTATTGGTTTTCACTTCGATACCTCCTGCTTTGTTTACGCTGATACTGTTTGTGGGTTGTACGGCAGAGTAAAGACGAGTGAACTCAAAATTATTATCTGCCGTCGGATGAGTATTGATAATATTCTCTATTCCCTCCTCTGTTTGCATAGCCTCTCTGAGTTTTCTCACCCTTTCCATTTTTCGCTTGTAAGCCAAATCTGCATCTTCTTGTTGAGTTGTCTGACGATGCAAACCATTGGTCTCTTTATTTACTATGTTGATAAGTCCTCCTTGCAGTTGGTCCTGCGTTTTTGGTTGTTCAGAGTCGGTTTTTTGAGACAAATAAGGCTTGTTGTCTGCAACTTCGGGTATAGTATCAACAACTGTTACCCTAGTTTTATGCTCTGCAATGGTTTGTTTTGGTTCTTCGGGAACTTGTTTCTTGATCTCTTGTCTCGAAACATCGGCAGAAGTCATCTGAGAAGCAGAAGGCTTGGCAAGAGAATCCTCCTTGGGAACATTCTCTTCCCTTATCGGTTTCATATCTTTATCAAGAGTTATTATCTTTATTTCGGGTTCTTGCTTTTGAACAGTAGCTTGTTCAGATGTTTGTCGATTGGGGTTCTCGGGAGTTTTCAAAACAATCTGACCTTTTTGGGTTTCTGTGGTCTTTTGAGCAGGTTTGGCAGAGATTTCTTTTGTATCTTCAGGCAATTCTATCTTAATTGGTTCTCTTGTTGTGGGTGTATAGATGTCTTGAAACTCAAATCCCGTGGCAATAAGCGTTATACTGAGAGATTGTCCCAAGTTATCATCATAACTTATTCCCCAAATCACATCCACATCTTCGCTGGTTTTGTCTTGCAAATACTCGGTTACCATGGCAACTTCTTCCATTGATATTTCATATTCATGACTACAAGAGAAGGTAAGCAGTATATTCTTGGTTTTTGAAATGTCATTGTCGTTTAACAATTCGCAAGTAGTGGCCGATTTGACTGCCTCCAACGCTCTGTTGTCCCCTTCTGCAACACCCATTCCCATGAGTGCGACTCCTGAGTCTTTCATCACCGATTGAATATCACGAAAATCGACTTGTATATAACCTGCGTTGGTTATGATTTCCGAAATTCCCTTTACCGCAGTAAACAACACATCATCTGCCAATGCAAAAGCTGAAGAAAAAGTCATGGTTCTGCAATCCATCAACTTGTCTGTATTGACTATGATGATACAATCCACAAGTTCTTTCAGTTTCTTTATTCCTTCCTCAGCTTGTTTTTTTCTTTTTCTTCCCTCAAAACCAAACGGCAAAGTAACAACTCCGACAACAAGCAGGCGTTCTTCCTCTTCGGGAAGGACTACATCTTTTGCAATTTTTGCTATTACGGGAGAAGCTCCTGTTCCTGTTCCTCCTCCCATGCCGGCTGTGATAAATACCATTCGGGTATTCTCGTCAAAAACAGCCCTTATCACATCTCTATTTTCTTCCGCAGCCTTGCGTCCTTTTTCGGGATCGTTGCCTGCTCCCAACTTTCCTATTCTTATCTGATTCTTAACAGGACTCAACTTCAAACTCTGTGCATCTGTGTTGCACACAAACAAATCCACTCCGTTGATACCCTTTTTAAACATGTGGTTTACCGCATTCGTTCCTGCACCTCCAACTCCCAAAACCTTGATATAGGAAGGAATTGCATGTTGCACGTCTATATCCAAATAATCTTCTTCACCCAATAATATCTGTTCGTCCATATCCAAACAATCTTCTTTACCCAATAATATCTGTTCGTCCATATCCAAATAATCTTCTTCACTCAATAATATCTGTTCGTCCATAACCAATCTATTGTTTTTGTCGTATGTTACTAATTCAATTTGTAAAATTACTACTTTTTTAAAAGAGCTAAACCAAAGAAATCACCAATTTCTCAACATGGCATTGTTAAAAACCCAAATCAATAATTTCCGTCCGATATTATCTTCTTCAAAAAGTTGTTTACCCCTGCCATAAATCCACCCTTCTTTTCACTCTTTGCTTCTGCACCTTCAGTATCAGCCTCGGTGTTTTCGGCTTCTTGTGTCTTCTCTTGTTCTGCAGACGAAGTATCTGTATTGCCAAAGTTTTTCAACATATTTTCTTCGTCTATCTTTTGAAATCCTTTCAAGACCAAACCTATTCCGGTCGCATGCATAGGGTGTTGCATTTCTTCTGTTATGTTTCCGCTCAAATGATCGTCCGGAGTTCCTATTCTTGCATCTAATCCGGTGATGTATTCTGTCAGGCTCACTATTTCCCTGATTTTTGCTCCTCCTCCCGTCAATACTATACCGGCAATCAACTTTTTGCTAAAATCGGTATTGTGTATCTCAT
>SFPR01000122.1 GCA_004551865.1 Bacteroidales bacterium | reverse complement strand
GTTAGGCCTGTAGCTAGCGTTCATCCTGAGCCAGGATCAAACTCTTCACTGTAATTCTTTTTATTATAGTTCTGTCTGACCGGTCAGGCTATCCTGCTCAATTTTCGTCTAAAGTTTATGGAATCGACTTTTGCTTGTGCATAT
The DNA here is from genome assembly GCA_004551865.1 of Bacteroidales bacterium. Classification (GTDB taxonomy): domain Bacteria; phylum Bacteroidota; class Bacteroidia; order Bacteroidales; family P3; genus Onthomorpha. The sequence goes on along the minus strand of SFPR01000122.1, from coordinate 1,962 downwards.
ATTTATTATATATAATGTATACATGCGCTGCTTGTCTTTCTTCTGTTCGCAGTCTGTCAAAGATCTATTTTTGTGCCTCCCTTTCGGAAAGCGAGTGCAAAGGTACGACCTTTTCTCATACCAGCAAAATCTTTCGAGAACTTTTTTTGAAAAAAATTGCATTTTTGATGGTTTAGAACAAAAAAGAAGTAAATAAGGTCGATTTTTAGTCCTCTTCACTTCTAAAATTAACGTAAGTTCGACGAAAATAGCATTTTATAAATCCTCGACAATTGACCATTATATCTGTGTTTAAATTTACCGAACTCACATCAAATAAGCTTGGAAGTACCCTTCAAGCATTCGAAACCACCACGGTGCACCCAACAATGAACAAATACACAAAATGCTTTTTTAGCCTTGTTCTTTCGCCATTCGACAAAAAATCCTTAACTTTGTCGCCGAAATGGACAAGGCAAATACATACAAAGACCTCATCGAAGAAATCCTCATTAGAGGGAAAAGGTATCGAGACCCCGACTTCTCCGCAAGAAAACTGGCCGAAGCGCTTGGTGTTTCATCATTCCAACTCTCACGGATCATTAAAGCCACATACGGCATATCGTATGCCGATATCGTGCATTCTTTCCGCATTCAAGATGCAATGCGTCACTTGAAGGACAAACGATTTGCTCCATACTCCATTGATGACATCGGCTTGATGGTTGGTTTTCGGAACCGCCAGTCCTTCTTTTCCGCCTTTAAAAAAGTGAGCGGAACTACACCTGAAAAGTACCGATTGATGTGACGCTCGTTGTGCCACTGATAAAACAATGAAATAATAATGAAGACAATAGCAAAGACAATGATGATTTTAGCACTGACGGCTGCAACGGCTGACACACTGAAAGCCGAGCAGCATGAAGCCCCATCTCCCATGGACGCTAAAAAGGAAAAGAAATTCGAGTACAACAATGAGCGATTTGCCGATTTGCAGATGCTTCGCTACAAGGTGGAAGGATTTGAGAATCTCACCTTGAAGCAGAAAACTTTTATCTACTATCTGCAAGAGGCGGCTCTCTATGGTCGCGACATTCTCTTTGACCAGAATGGAAAGTACAATCTCCGCATCCGCAAAATGCTGGAGGATGTGTATGTGAACTATCAGGGTGACAGAGAAAGCAAGAATTTCAAGGCCCTTGAAACCTATCTGAAACGTATGTGGTTCTCAAACGGCATTCACCACCACTATGGCAGCGAAAAGTTTGTGCCTGAATTCACGCGTAAATGGTTGCAGGATTGTGCTGTTTGTTCCGATGAAATAGCTGATGTCATTTTCAATCCTGGCGTGTTGCAGAAACGTGTGAACCTTGCCGAAGGAGAAGATCTCGTAAAAACGAGTGCCAGCAACTATTACGAAAACGTGACACAGAAGGAAGCGGAAGAGTTCTATGCCAAGCAAAAGGCGGAAGGTGATTCACTCCACCCTGTCATGTATGGTATGAACTCACGGCTCGTCAAGACAAAAAATGGCACTATTATCGAGAAGAAATGGACCATCAATGGACTTTACGGAAATGCCATCAAGAAAATCGTGGAGAATTTAGAGCTGGCACGTCCTTTTGCAGAAGACGAACAGCAACAAAAGGTCATTGACCTACTCATCTCCTACTACAAAACAGGCGACCTCAAGACTTTCGACCAATATTCGATTGCATGGGTGGAAAACACTGCACCGCTGGTTGATTTTGTCAATGGATTCATCGAGTGTTATGGCGACCCTCTGGGTTTGAAGTGTTCATGGGAAAGCATTGTCAATTTCAAAGACATCGAAGCTACAAAACGTACAGAAACATTAAGTGCTAACGCACAATGGTTCGAGGACCACAGCCCTGTGGCACCCGAGTTTAAAAAAGAGAAGGTGAAGGGCATCACGGCTAAGGTCATCAAGGCCGCCATTCTCGCCGGCGACCTCTATCCATC
>SFPR01000121.1 GCA_004551865.1 Bacteroidales bacterium | reverse complement strand
AGACGCTTATCAAGTACCTCGTACAACTGAACAGTAAAGCAAAGACGGCAGAACTACTCTCAGCAACAAGCACCAGACAAAATCATAACGGTGCTATCGCTACGGCAGCTCACAACAGATGGCGCGATGCAAGTTGGAGGGTGTCAGGTGGCAATGGGCAAGGTGTATCTTCTGGTTCCAGTGGAACAATAGTTACAGAATAGACATGTGAATGAACACCAAAATATTTAACAAAACAATGAACAGATAAAATCCAATGGCAGATACTAATATACTATCAGACTTTGGCATCAATATCCTCGAAGAAGAGATTGATGACGTGATTTTCCAGACGAACGAGTTCCTGTGTGACGCTACTTTTACAGGCTCCCAAGGCAGTTTCTGGTGGTTGCCGTTACCAATTCTCCAAAACACGATTTTAATCGCTGTAAATCAGCCACTTGCAGATTTTTGTTTCGTGACACAAAATCAGCGAGGGACAAAAACGGGACAAAACCACGGAAAAATAAAGTCAAGGACACTTCGCCCGAAATATCCCTTGTGGAATACCTCTGTTTCGTTTGCAAAGGTACAAATTTGTCCCTTGAAAAACGAGGGGAAATCCCTATTTCTCTCATTCACAACTCATTTTCCTACCATTGTACCCCAAATGTGGTTATTGCAAACGGTTTTGACCTCAAACAGCATGACTTGCGAAAATCGGGTGTTAAATTTTGTTTTGCACTCTGATGGACATTTTCAAAAACGCGAACTGGCAATAGAACCAAATATTTGCCACCCTTATTGTCCAATCTTTGGTTTTGTGATTGTTTGAACGATAGACATTTGAAGATGCTGAATTTCAAGTGAGTGTCCGACCAATCTACCACATTGCAGCATGGTAAAATAGAACCAAAGAATTGAAAATCAGCACTTTTAATAAACCATAACGGCTGCTTGAATATCATTGTCAACAATATACCTTTGCAGCCGAAATCGATAACGAAATAAACAAAATATCAGATTTATGACAGAAAAGAACGCATTAAAGATGAACCTCGACCATGAGCGCAAGATAGTGGAGCTTCAGTCGAGAGTGAACAAGTTGGAGAACCTTTGCTATATGACAAAGGAAGTGTTGAACCTTGAAGAGGCTTCCGCCTTTCTCGGCATTGCCAAGAGCACGCTCTACAAGATGACGCATCTTAACCAGTTGCCGTACTTCAAGCCTGCTGGCAAGCTCATCTTCTTTGAGAAGAAAGCCTTGCTTGACTGGGTACGAGGAGCAAGAGCCATGTCGGAGGAGGAGATAAGACTGGAGGCTGCAAACCGTCTGAATGAAATGAACAATAGACCATAGCATTATGACGAAAGATGAACTTGTAAACAGTCTGCAAAAACGCGACCCTCTGTTGGCTAATGCGGTCAGCAATATGGTAGACTACATTTCCGACCGCTTTCCTGCTGCTTACCCAAGCAAGGAACAGACGGAAGCAGTCAATACCTATCTTCATTCGGTCTATGCTGACGGTGACGGAACCATGTCGGAAAGAAATTGTGAGCATCGAAGAATTGCATCACAGAAAATTACCATCAATGCCATACAAGTGCTTGACAGTCCACAACTTGACCGACTGCAACGTGTGCTTGACCATATCGCATACGACAAGGAGTATTATATGCCAGAGAGAGGCTTCGGCATGAGGCGATAGTTCCTCTTTTGACGTCAGAGAGTTTTCCGCATAACAGCATGAACAGATTTACATAACAAAAATAAAACAACGATGAACAGTAATATTTTCAACAGCATTATCCTGAGTAATGAACAAGTAAACTATCTGATGGGTGGCACGGCTGGCATCAACCGCCTTTCATGCCTTTATCAACTCATTCAGATTGTGACACGACAGATTGAAACCTCGAATGAGGTTGGGGAATCCACAACAGAATTGTGGGAAGTGAACATGTCAGAGGTGGCTCTATCCAAACTATGGAAGTGTGACCGAAAAACCGTCTCCAAGATGCTTGACCACATGAACAAATTGGGCATCCTTTCTTCTGTACAGACAAGACGAGGAAGTGTTCACACATTGCTATGCATTTCTGCATGGATTGTTGACGGCAAGAAATA
>SFPR01000120.1 GCA_004551865.1 Bacteroidales bacterium | reverse complement strand
TACGAGAAGATTCTCAAGGAACACGGGCTCCTTTAACTAGGGCGGTGGAACGCATATTCGAGTCAAAAACCGGTCCACAGGGGCCGGTTTTGCTGTTTTAGGCCGTTTTTTTGCAACAAAAACGGCAAGTGTCATCTTTTGCCATTCTGATTCAATTTGACTTTTTCTTTATTTTGTGCCTTATCTTGACCATCGCCAAATTCAATTCTATTTCCGTTTCGCTTTCCAAATTTGTAGAATCCGAGGCGAGGACATTGGAAATGATTTCGCCGCTTCTTTTCAACAAAGACTTCTTTTCATTTTCATCAACAACTTCAGGAACGCGAGCAATGGCACGAGACAACTCGCGAAAATTGTCGCAAGCATGTAGAGACCGCGTTCAGTAAAGGCTGTCGGATTAACAGGACTGTATTTTAGCTTGGCAAGGTGGTCAAAATTTTTGACCACCTCCTTTTTCTGCCTGAATCTTCTGCGATTCCTTCAACACTTCGTCCAACGTGAAATCTTCCTGCGTAAAGAAAAACGTATTCTTGCCCAAATCCTTGAGCGAAGCCCCGAAGTGGTAAGCCGTATCGTCTATGAACAAGAATCGGTCGTGCATTCCGTAACTAGGCAGAACTTGCATCGGGCTGTCGGGATATTGTTCGTTGTAAGTGGCTAGGTCCATTTCAAGGACTTTGCTTTTGTCATAGGTGTAGATTGTCACGGAAACGCCTTTTTCCCGCTTGAGCATCATCGTCAAGGTTTTCTCGTTTACATATCTATCGACCAGCACAATTCTCTTTTTGGCTTGGCGAATGAGGTTGCAGACAAATACATAGGCATCGAACTCCTGGTTGTTGTAAAATAAACCCTTGGTTTTGAGCTCGCCACGGTCCATCGCCTCGAAAAGAGAATCTATTTTATGGTCGTGATCTAAGAGACGAGCATCTTGCTCCAAATCCTTCGCTTCGACATTAGAAAGGCGATTGATGATTCCGCAATTTTGGTATAAATACTGGCGCATGGCAACAAATGCATCCATGATAGCAATGGATACGTTCACGGCAACCTTGCTTTTCAGAACGGATGAAAGCATGGCAAATCCCTGTTCCGTAAAAACATAGGGCTTAAACCTGTCGCCGCCCCAACTTGAAATCACATTTTGTGATTTCAAGTTTTCTTGTTCGTTTTTTTCCAACCGGAAGCAATATCTTTCCGGAAAGCGCTCGATGTTCCGTTTGACAGCCTGATTTATCGCCCTAGTTTCAACGCCATACAACGTTGCAATATCGCGGTCAAGCAATACCTGCTTGCCACGAACAATTTGAATCATTTTTTCGACACCCGACTCCACGAGCGGATTTGGTGCGAAATCATCCGTTTTTTCGGTCTTTCTAGCCATCTTCTACTCCTATAAACGCAAAAAAGCCGACCTTTGCTATATAAGAACACCCAATTTTATTGGGGATATAACAAAAAGTCGGCTTTTCTAGTCGAGCTTGGCTGCAAGCGGATATTCGCTGTCGGTGCCTGTCATGGTGTAATATACAAAAAGCTGAGTAAAAAAAGGCAAGGGAACGCCCTTTTTGTCACCTTTTGCCATTCCAAAAATCTATATTTCAAGGCAAATAGAATTTTCTCTTGTTCTCTACTTGAAACTTCGACACTTTCATACACAGGGAATAAGACGGATGCTCACGTCTGCGACCGGCGCAAGCCTGTCGCATCGTTTTGGTATATGCATATTTGATAAATCTGCCTGTAGGCAAACGGCCTTTATGGGGCGTGAGTTGTTGGACGCCTTCGGCGTCCGCGGCTGCGGTTCGGTCATGCCAGCCCGCAAGCGGTCTGTCGCGACACTCACCTTGCACGCTATTGCGTTTATTCCGCCAATTTTTGACCAATTTGTCAGGCTCCGCTTGACGGGGCAACTCCTTCTCATACATCATTCCGAGTTTGCCCCGGAATCTCCCTTTTACGTCATTGCGAGCGAAGCGAAGCAATCACCGTCCTGTGTTTTTATTTATACTATCGCTTACATAGCCCCGTACCGAAAGGTTCGGAACGCTTGGATTTTTGAGATTTTAGCAAATCCATATATCGTTATCTCTTGACAAACGAAAAATCTAT
>SFPR01000119.1 GCA_004551865.1 Bacteroidales bacterium | reverse complement strand
CCTCGTAGGTAAAGTCAACGTGACCGGGAGTGTCGATTAGATTGAAAATGTACTCCTCACCCTTGTACTGATAATACAATCTGCACGTTTGCAGTTTTATGGTGATGCCTCTCTCTTTTTCGATTTCCATATTGTCGAGCAATTGCTCGCTCATTTCGCGCGCGGAAACCGTACCCGTCTTTTCGATGAGTCTGTCGGCAAGCGTACTCTTGCCGTGGTCGATGTGCGCGATTATGGAAAAATTGCGTATATGTTTCTTGCTCAATTTGCCCTCGTATTTTGCGATTTCTTACAAATATATAAAAAATCGCAATAAATTTTGAAAACTGTTGACTTTATTATAATTGAATAATAAAATTTTATCAACAAAATAAAATGACAAATACGGGGGTTTCAAGCATGAATTTTCAATGGCTTTTCGATAGACCTATCGCGCACCGCGGTTTGCACGACGAACAGTATCCCGAAAACAGCATGCCCGCTTACGAGCAAGCGATTGCGCACAATTTCAACATCGAAATCGACGTTCACGTTTCAAAAGACGGCGAAGTGGTGGTTTTCCACGACGACAACCTCAAAAGAGTGTGCGGCGTTGACAAACTCGTCAAAGATTGCACTGTGAAGGAGCTTAAATCATATCCGCTTGCAAACAGCGAGTACGTTATCCCCACTTTTAAGGAATTTCTTGCGCTAGTTGACGGCAAAGTCGGTATTTTGTGCGAGATAAAAGGCATCAATCCCTTCGATCATCGCATCGTGCGCGAAACGATAAAAGTGCTCGACGAAGTCGGATACAAAGGCAACATCGCCCTTCAATCTTTCGATTTCGGCGCGGTGCTTTATGCCAAACGTCATTCGAACTACGCTTGCGGCGAACTTTGCACCTGGTGCTCCCCCGACGGAAAACACAATAGATGGTGGGCAACCGATTTTATGGGCAAACTTTGGATAAACAAAATCACGCGCCCCGATTTCATCGCATACGACGTGCGCGCGGTTGACAGAAATTTGCCGGAAAACAAATGGATTGTCAAATGGAGCAAAAAATTGCCTATCCTTATGTGGACGATAAAGTCGCAAGAAACGCTCGAAAACGCCACAAAGTACGCAAACAACGTGATTTTCGAGCATATGGACGCCGCACTGATGGACAGCCTTGCACGCAAGTTTATGCCCTTCCGCTGTCTTGAAAAGAACTTGCCCTCGAACAAATAATCGATTGCAAGTTTGCAGCCGCGATAGAATTTGCGACAAGCAAAACCGTAAGCAGCAAGAGACAATTCATTCGATAAAATTGCAACAATGTGATTTTTAACAACTAAAAACGACGCCCGTTGAGCGTCGTTTTTAATATAGATCTTACGATAAACTTCGTTTTAGTCCTCGTCCTTTTTGAGCTTTGCACTCAAATCTTTGAAGAAGTTTTTGAGCGTTGCGCCGACGGTTTCCGGCATAGCTTTGATATCCACGATCTTTGTGTTGTTGGTGATCGAATAGCTCACGTAAGCGTAGTAGCCGATCAAAAGCACCGTAAACACGCAGAATGTGATGTAGAATGCGCCCGTCGTTTCGAAGTTGGTGATTGCGGACGAAATCACACCGCTCTTTACAAAACCGCTTTGGTTCATAAGTTGAGCGTAGTTGAGGAAGCCGAGGAAGGACATTCCGCTCGTCACGAAATACATTCTCTTGTCACCGCTGACCATCGTAAAGATAAACGCAAGTGCGATTGCAAGGAACAAATACGTGTATGTCACCTTTATCGTGAACACTGCAATAACCGCAAACGTGAAGGACGCAAGGAGCAACAGCTCTTGTTTGTTGCGGTTCTTGAAGTAAAGCGAGATAACGTACGCTTCGAGCACCAAGAGGAAGATGAGGTTGAGGATGTTGACGCTTTGTTGCGAGGATTTGCCGTTCATACCCACCATGCCGTAGAGGTTGAACGCATTCTTAACAAAGTAGTTGACGTTGGTCATCTGTCCCATCATCAATTTGAAACCGTAGAAAGCGTCACCCGCTGCGATTTGATGAATCGCGCAAGGAATGGTAAGCGCGTAGGCAAGCACGAAGCATGCGGGCAAACCGAACACGATTTTCGCTCTGTTGGAC
>SFPR01000118.1 GCA_004551865.1 Bacteroidales bacterium | reverse complement strand
GAGCGTCTTATCCTGTTTGTGACCGGTATGCAGAACATCCGCGACGTGATTCCATTCCCACGCACGCCAAAGAACGCAGAATTCTAAATTCAATTCCTAAATAATACCTATTGATGTACCACCTCACTGCCGACAGCGAGGTGGTATTTTTTTGTCCACAAGGGAGCAAAATGCGTAAGAACCGAGTGGAGAAAAAATGGTAAAATTGCATTTCCCGATGGTCCCTTCTTCTATGTAGCATCATTTCTTCTTCGAATAAGTTGCCTGTGTAGAATGTATGATGTTACGGAGTTTGTTTATATTCTCCGTAATATTTTACACAAAATATTCGTTATTTTAGATAAGTATTTGTATCTTTGCGTATATAATAGCAATTACATGAAAAGTGACTCAATCAGAGACATATTGCAAAAGCAAGGTGGCTTCATAACAGCGGGCGAAGTGAAAAGCCGTGGTGATTATGAACAACTCCGTAGTGCCACAAAAAAAGGAATGCTTATGAGGCTTCGCAAGGGTATCTATGTGGAAACGTCGGCTTTGGCCAACAATATGATAGATGTAGAGCGCATTGTGCCTCATGGGGTGCTTTGTCTTTACAGTGCATTCGCTTACTATGGACTGTCTACACAGGTGCCTTCTTCCACCTGTATTGCAATAGAAGCAAAACGAAAAGTTCGTTTGCCAGAATTTCCTCCAATCGACCTTTATTTTTGGAAGAAAGAAAACTTGGAGTTTGGCGTTATTGAAAAAGTGATTTCGGGTTACAGAGTTCTTATTACAGATATGGAGCGCACAGTTTGTGATGCAGTAAAATACCGAAATAAAATAGGACTTGATGTTTGCGGTGAAGTCATAGACAACTTCCTTAAAAAGGAAAACCGCAATATCTCTTTGCTTCATGACTATGCGCAAAAGCTCAGTGTAAATAAAATATTGACTACATATTTGGAAACAAGACTATGACGAAAAATATCGGGAAATCGATTCGAATGCGTTTGCTGAACCTCGCAAAAGAGGAAAAGCAAGAATATATGAAAGTGTTGGTTAGGTACTTGCACGAGCGCTTGCTGTTTCGTATATCCTCAAGTCCTTACAAGAGGCACTTTCTGTTGAAAGGTAGTTCGCTGCTGTTCGCTTTGGATAGGTTTAAGGCTCGTCCAACAATCGACATTGATTTGTTGGGTGAACGCATCAGTAATGATAAGGATAATCTGAAAGTTGTATTTGAAAAGATATGTAGCATTGAATGCGAGGATGATGGCGTTTTCTTTGATGCTTCATCGCTTGAATTGGAACCAATAGCCATTGATAAGAAATATCCTGGCACTTGTGTGAAAATTGTGGCTCATTTAGATACAATTGTTCAACAAGTATCTATCGACATTGGCTTTGGAGATGTGGTTACGCCTTATCCACTTCCATTGGATTACCCATTGTTGTTGTCAGATGTTCCAGCCGTAGAACTGTATGCCTATTCATTGGAAACGTTGATAGCGGAGAAGTTTCATGCGATGGTAGACCGTGATGAGAGCAATAGTCGCATGAAAGATTTTTTTGATGTGTATCAGTTGTTCACCAACCACGAGATCGACCGAACACTACTTGCTGAAGCTATTGTTTGCACTTTCAAGAATAGAAATACGCCATACAGGGAACACTTGGCTCTTTTTTCTGATGCGTTTGCTACAGATAAAATACGTAATACTTGGTGGAGTGCGTTCTTAAAAAAGATACGTTGGAAAGAGCAGGTGGACTTCTCTGCTGTAATGAAATGTATCAAAGAAAATTTGCAAGAATATTGGAACGAAGAAGCATTGGGGCAGTAGTGCGCTAATTTGTGAAAGGCTACGATAAACCTCAGGAGAGATTTTTGTGGGGAGATATAGAAATCCCGGTGGGCTTTTGGGTGCTCACCGGGATTTGATGGGTGTGGGGGATGTGTGGGGCTGCTTTTGGTTAGGCAGCTTTTTTCACCTTATTTCTTTATTTCTTTTTGCATTCTTGTTTGCATTCGCTTTTGCCGTTCTTGCACTCTTGCTTTCCGTCCTTGCATTCGCCTTTACCTGTGCATTCTTGTTTGCACTTTTGAGCGGCCTTGTCGCATTTTTGAATTGCTTTG
>SFPR01000015.1 GCA_004551865.1 Bacteroidales bacterium | reverse complement strand
TAAACAATATTCACTAATTGAAATAGATATTAAAACAGGAAGAAAGAACCAAAGTAAAACCATACGGCGACACAATGAACGACGGTAAGACACAGTTGAGTTTTACACTTCCCGTTCCGTGTGGCGATGAAGCCATAGAGGCTGCAAAACAGTTGATGAAGAAAATGGGATTTGAGAATCCGCAAGTAGTATTCTACAAAGAATTGACCAAAGGCTTCACTTTCTTTAACTGCTACGGCAGCACTGTTCACACAGTCGATTATACAACAATCCATGTTCCGAAAGTGGAATCGAATGTCATGGATATGCACGAGACAGATGAGTTCATCAAGGAAAAAATCGGACGAAAGATTGTCATTGTCGGAGCTTCCACAGGTACAGATGCCCACACTGTGGGAATAGATGCCATAATGAACATGAAAGGTTATGCAGGCCATTACGGATTGGAGCGTTATGAGATGATAGAAGCTCTGAACATGGGAGCGCAAGTGCCAAACGAAGAGTTCATTGCAAAAGCTATCGAAATGAAAGCCGATGCTCTTTTGGTATCTCAGACAGTTACTCAAAAAGATGTGCATATCCAAAACTTGACAGAGCTTGTCGAGATGTTGGAAGCCGAAGGTTTGAGAGATAAAGTGATATTGTGTTGCGGTGGTGCGAGAATTACTCACGAGCTTGCAAAGGAATTGGGTTACGATGCAGGATTCGGAATGAATACCTACGCCGATGACGTTGCCTCTTACATCGCAGAAGAGTTGGCACGTCGCATGGGAAAATAATCAATCACCGACACAATAAACCAATGTGAGAAGCGTTTGTTCGCAAGGCAGTTTTCGGACAAACGCTTGTTTGAAAACAAAGTAATAAAACATAAAAGCTATGGAAAAAGCTCAAATAAGAGAAGTGATAGCAAAGCGAGCTGCTTTGGAGCTTCAAGACGGATATGTGGTAAATCTTGGTATCGGCATACCAACACTTATTCCCAACTATTTGAAACCGGGAGTCAAGGTTCTTTTGCAAAGTGAGAACGGCTTGATAGGCATGGATTCTGATGCAAAAGAGGGCGAAGAAAATCCTGAATTGATAAATGCAGGCGGCGGATTCGTTACAATGATTGACGGAGCAGCCACTTTCGACTCTGCAACCTCCTTCGGAATTATCAGAGGCGGTCATGTAGATGCTTCAATCTTGGGAGCAATGCAGGTAGATGAGAAAGGAGACTTGGCAAACTGGATGATACCCGGCAAAAAAATCCCCGGAATGGGCGGAGCTATGGATTTGCTTGTAGGAGCCAAGAAGGTAATACTTGCAATGGAACATACGGCAAAGGGAAATCCCAAAATATTGAAAAAATGTACCCTTCCGCTTACTGCCAAAGGTCAGGTCAATATGATAATCACCGAAATGGGTGTAATGGAAATCACTCCCGAGGGTATTGTGTTGAAGGAAATACATCCCGAATTTACAGTTGAGCAAGTTAAAGCGGCAACAGAGGCTGACCTTATCATTGCCGACGATTTGAAACCAATGCAACAATAATCTCAAATCACGACATGATGGAAAAAATTAAGCAAGGCGACACCTACGAGTTGAAAACGAGTTTTACACAAGAGCAAGTAAACGCTTTTGCAGACTGTTCGCTTGACAATAATCCCATTCACATCAATCCGGAGTACGCTGCAAAGACTCCTTTTGGCAAACCGATAGTTCACGGCTTCTTTGCAGGAGCGGTCTTTTCACGAGTTTTCGGAACAATGTGGCCCGGCGAGGGAACAATCTACATGAGCCAGCAAATGAGTTTTCGTTCTCCTGTTTTTGTCGGCAGAAACTATGTGGCAAAATTTGAAGTCATAGAAGTGAATGAAGAAAAGCATCGCGGACTTATTCGTACCACTTTGACAGATGAGCAAACCGGCAAAGAGGTAATAACAGGCGAGGCAAAATTGATGCATACCGATAGATTTTAACAAACAAAACATAACAGCAATGAAGAGATTGGAAAATAAGGTTGCCATAATCACCGGAGGAACAGCCGGAATTGGTGCGGCAGCTGCAAAAAAGTTTGCACAAGAAGGTGCAAAGGTAACAGTATGGGCAAGAAATGCCGAAAAAGGTAAGGCTTTTGTTGAAGCAATGGCAAAAGAAGGCTATACAATTTGCTTTGATGCGGTTGATACATCAAACTATGAGCAAGTTGTTGCGGCAACAAAGAGAGTTTTTGATGCCAACGGCAAAATTGACATCTTGATTAACAATGCCGGAATTACCAATGACTCTACATTGAAGAAGATGACACCGGAGCAATGGCAGAGCGTAATCGACATAAACCTCACAGGAACATTCTATTGTACCAAGGCAGTAAACCAATATATGGTTGAAGCAGGCTGGGGCAGGATTATCAATGTTTCTTCCGTTGTGGGATTGTACGGAAACTTCGGACAGACCAACTATGTTGCCACAAAGGCGGGTGTTATCGGCATGACAAAGACTCTTTGCAGAGAGTTGGGTAAAAAAGGCGTTACTGTAAACGCAGTAGCTCCCGGATTTATCGCCACAGACATGGTTGCAAAGATGCCGGAAGACGTTTTGGCAGGTATGGTTGCCAAAGTACCTGTCGGAAGACTTGGAAAACCCGAAGATATTGCCAACGCATTCTGCTTCCTTGCCTCCGACGAGGCTGCATACGTCAATGGAGCAGTACTCAGTGTTGATGGCGGTATGACAGTATAGCAATTTTTTGTTAATTTTATGCATTTTGAGCGAAGTCGCTGACGTTATGTCTTGCGACTTCGCTTTTTGCTTATACCAAATTGTTGATTGGTTCTTGAAAAAGTGGTGTTTTTTCGGTGAGAAATCGCCACTTTTTTTTGAAAAAACGGCGATTTGCCAAAATAAAACGGCGATTTATTTTTGCGGTATGGTGCTTGGCTGTTTTGGTTTACTTTGAGCGTAAGGACAAGAGCCAATTTTGCACAATCGTTTTGCCGCAACTTGTCATGAAACTCTCGGGGTGGAATTGCAAACCGTACAATGGCTTGCTTTTGTGGATAGTATTCGGAAAGTTAAGACCTGTATGGTATTTGAAATATTGCGATTTTGCTTGAAACATTTGACAGATTGAAAAACTTACTCTATCTTTGCAAGCAGTAAACAACAAATTTAATGACAAAGAAAATAGTTTTTGCAACATTGCTTTGCGACATGGTTTTTGCAGGTGTCGGATTTGCAGCTTGCAATGAAGATTTTGCAAAAATGAATGCAGCAGTTAAGAAAAATGCTATGCCGGAAGAAGATTTGGTTGTTGCAAGATGTCTCAAAAACTCATGCAATACACTCGGTATCAAGTTAAATCTAAGTATTGGTCTATGATGAAGAAATTCACCATTCTATGTTTGGTGGTTTTGCAAAGCCTTGTTTCTTTTGCTCAGTTCGGAGGTGGTAAACCTTTGTCCAAACAAAAGGCATTCAAGTCGTTTGATAAACCATATTATTCCTATACTCTCGAACGTATTTCTTGCAATGCCAAAGGTTGCGACACCTCTTATCTAAATGTTTACATCAATCGTAACAAGGATACCGAGACACTCTACTATGTTCGCAGCAACTCGTGTGCTGTCAGATTTACTTGGAATGATATAACTTTTATCGACTCTCGTACAGAGGAGATTGAACATTATGTTGCTCCTGAAAATTCCAATGCTCCGAGTAACTACAATGCGATAATGTCTGTATTGTACTCTGAGTTGTATGATGACCTTTGTGCTTATGCCTTTATAAACGATGACAACGGCATAAAGGTGAAACGTATTGTGCGAGACAGCTTGATAGACGGCAAGAAATACGATGTGCTTTTCGGACGTTCGGCACCTTACTTTTTTACAAAAGCAGGCAAGACTACAACAGGATACTCTGAGGTTTTGATTTTCTATAATAAGAAGGCGGATTTAGTTGAGAGTACGCTGTGGCAGAAAAAGAAAATGGACGGTACACCAATGTATGGTGCGAAGGAGTATGTGCGTTGCCGCTATACCAATGTGTCATTTGAGAACAGAGACAGCGAGTATGAGAAAGTATTTGGCGAAAACAATCCTATCTATTCCATTTATGAACATCACGACGACAGCAACCCCACATTGTCAATGCGTGTTACTGATAAAAAGTTTGCCGATTTGACAGACGAGATTTTGGATTTGCCATTTGTCGGCACAAATGGTGATACCACAACTTTGAGAGAGCAAAATACTTGGGTTCTTCTCGAGACTTGGTATAACGGATGTCCTGCATGCAAGACGTGGATTAAGAACCTGTTAGACCAAGAAAAGGAAAAAGGCGGGAGTGTCTTTGATGCCGAGAACATAAAGGTCATTTGCATAAATCCGTTTGCTAAGGACTTTGATTCGATGAAGGAAGTGGAAAAGAAACTCGGGGCAGAGGGAAGACTCTATTCTGCAAACGGATTGCAGAAGTTAATAGATACGTCGCGTTTTCCTGCATACTACTTGATTTCTCCCGACAAGAATATTGTTTACACTCGCTATGGCTTGACAAAAGACAACGCAGAGTTTATCAAAGCCAAGAAAGATTACGAGCAAAAGGGAAAATAAGGTTTTGAATATCAGCAAAAGACTGCAATTTTAAGAGAATAACTTATCGACAAAACGGCGATTTGCCAAAATAAAACGGCGATTTATTCTGACAAAACGCCGTTTTATTTTCGTAAATCGCTCTTTTATTTTTGCGGTATGGTGTTTGGCTGTTTTGGTTTACTTTGAGCGTAAGGACAAGAGCCAATTTTGCACAATCGTTTTGCCGCAACTTGTCATGAAACTCTCAGGGTGGAATTGCAAACCGTACAATGGCTTGCTTTTGTGGCTGAAACTCATTATGTTGTTCTCCTTGTCGGTTGCCGTAACTTCGATGCACTCGGGCAACTCTTCCCAAGCTACTACCCAAGAGTGATAGTGTCCTATCGTTTCACAACAAGACAATCCTCTAAGGAGAATATCCTCAGGTTTAACGACCTTCAGCTTTCCTTGTTTGCCGTGCAGGGGGTGCGGAAGGTTGTGCAATTTTGCTCCAAAGTGTTCTGCGATTGCCTGATGACCGAGACATATTCCCAAAATGGAGTGTGTGTTTTCGCAAATGTCTATCAATTTTGGCATATCGGCGGCTTCGTTCGGTATTCCCGGACCGGGCGAAAGCACAATCCCCGAGTAGTAGCCCAAACGCCCGAAGTCAATCTTGTCATTCGGTACAACATCCACTCTGTCTGCCACATTGCACTGCTCAATCAGAGCCTTGACATTATAAACGAACGAATCGCGGTTATCTATCAAAAGTATATTCATATCACTTGCAAAGATAGGGAAAATTTACCGACAAGATATTGTGGAGAATTAGTATCTTTGCCATTTATTTTGAGATTTTGGCAGATGGAAACAAGAGAAGCGGTAGAAAGAATGAACTTCTATGCAGCAAAGAGCAGGAAGTTTGTGTTTGCTTTCGACTTTGAGAAGCATGAAGCACTCTTTTTGTCTGATGATATGGACAATAAGCAGTTGCTTTTCGAGATAAAGGGGAGGGGAAACGCCCCTTGCAGTTCTTCGTATGCCGAATGCCTGAGAGCAAAGGCAGACTTGGAGATAAAAAACTGCGACCAAAAACACTATTATGAGGCTTTTGCCAAGGTGCAGGGCGGTTTGCAAAGAGGAGACAGCTTTTTGTGCAATCTTACCACCAAGACAAAAATACAACTCAATCTTTCGTTGGAAGAACTCTTCCATTGCTGCAATGCTCCCTACAAGTTGTGCGTTCCAAACAGGTTTGTATGCTTCTCTCCCGAGAGTTTTATCCGCACAAAGAACAATATGATTTACACTTTTCCCATGAAAGGAACGATAAATGCCGACCTGCCAGATGCCGAGAGGCTTCTGATTTCGGACGAGAAGGAGTTGAGGGAACATTTTACCATTGTCGATTTGATGAGAAATGATTTGAACATGGTAAGTCGCAATGTCAGTGTGGAAAAATTCAGATATGTCGAACGCATTGACACTATCGGAGGCGGCATTCTTCAAACCAGTTCTCTTATTTCGGGACATCTGCCATGCGATTGGCAGCATAATGTGGGCAATATGGTCTTTTCTCTTCTTCCTGCGGGAAGCATAAGCGGCGCTCCAAAGAGTGAAACTGTCAATCTGATACAACAAGCCGAGAAAGAACCGAGAGGCTTTTACACAGGGGTGTTCGGATATTTTGACGGCAGAGATTTAGAGATGACAGAGTTTTTGGAAACCCTCAGGGTGCAGGAGGGTGAGCTTCTCTCGCCTCACATTCACAACAAGAGAATGCACTACACCTCACCAAAGGTGCAGTCTTTCGATTTGGCATCAATAGACGTGCCTTTGCAGTACAGAAGCGGCATAGTCAAGTGCAGTGTGGTCTATTCGGATAAAATTCTCGACATAAAATTCTCCCGATATGCCCCGAGACCAATACATAAGCTCAAAGTTGTAGAATGCAACACCATAGACTATCATTTGAAATACGCAGACCGCAGAGAGTTGAACGCTCTCAGAGAATTGAGGGGCGAATGTGATGATGTCCTCATAGTGAAAAACGGATTTGTTACCGACACTTCTTTCAGCAATGTGGTCTTTCGCCAAGACGACTTGTTGTTTACGCCGGACACTTTCTTGTTGAACGGTTGCAAAAGGCAGGAACTGATAAACAAAGGCAGGATTGAAGAGCGTAAAATCTCACTTGACGACATCAAATCATACCAATGTTGCTATTTAATCAACGCAATGTTGGACATAGAAGACAATCCGTTTGATGTGGAAATCGTATTCTGAAAATCAAGAGTTGGTTTCACTTGTAACAAAACGCCGTTTCAGTTCGACAAAACGGCGTTTTATTTTGCTGAAACGGCGATTTATTTTAGCGAAACGCCGTTTTGTTATAGCTTGATTGTCAAAAGGTAAGGCTCATTCCCAAAGATGGCATGATAGGAAGCTGATCTACTCTTTCGGCAGTAACTCTGTTATAGTAAAAGAGGTTGTTTCGGTTATATACATTGGTAACGCTCAGGTTTATTTCCAAGATTGAGCGTTTGCCGACGTCAAATCGTTTCTTTGCCGAGACGTCAAATCGGTGATAATCGGGCAGACGGTAAGAGTTCAAATCCCCATATATAGTGGTGAGAGTTCCGTTTGAGTAGATATAATCGGTGTTAATACCTCCCGAAAAGTCGAGTTGCTCAATCATTGCGGCAGTAGGAGTGTATGGGAAGCCGCTTCCATAGTTCCAACGCAAACTCAACTCAAAGCTCCTGTCCTTTCCAAATTGATAATTGAGCAAAATGTTGATATTGTGTCGGCGGTCATAGTGAGGAAAGTAAGTTTGAGTTTCGTTGGTCTTGGTAACCTTTCCCAAAGAGTAGATTGCCCAAAGGTAAAGCCTGCCGTCGTCATACTTTAACGACACATCGCCTCCGTAAGCCTCACCATTTTCCACAATATATTCCTTTCTCAAATATTCGGGTTTATCTTCGTGTTCAATGTCGTCGGGATACATACGATCCTTGTTTGAACTTGCAACATTTGACAAGGTCTTGTAATACACTTCGACGTTGAGAGACAAATGCTTTGCGATGTCATATTCTGCTCCAAAGATAAAATGGTTTGACTTTTGGACGTAGGAGGTTATTTTCTCTCCGTTAAAACTTCCCACAATGTTCAAATCGGGGCTTGAAGTAAGATAACCGGTAAACAGATTGACAATATCTCTGTCGCTTTTGGTGTCCATGAAAATTTGAGAGTAAATTCCGGTTGCAGCTTTGAGACGGAAGTTGTCCGAAATGTTGAGTTTGAGATTCAATCTCGGCTCAGGCACAAGGCTTGCGAGTGATGCGTAATACGAAAAGCGTACACTCGGTTCGTAAACCAAGCGTCCCCAAACTCCTTTGAAGATTGCGTATGCTGCAAGTTCGGACGAATAATCTACAACGGTATCTGACTGAGAGTAAGCGGTCTTTGTGGTGTTTCCGAGCATATTCAAACCATATTTGAGCTTGTTGTCGCCAAAGAAATTCGTTACATTCAATCCCGCATTGAAGCCTCCGATATTGCTCATTTGAGAGGCGGAAGAATTGCTTTCTGACATATTCATCGTATAATCGGAATAGGCAAAAATACCTTCGACAAGCGAGCTGCTGCTTCCGGGAACTATTAAAAAGTTTGCTCCAAATGCCGTGTTCTTCCAGCCAAAATCGGCAATGGCTTCGTATTGATTTACCTTGTCTGTAAAGTTCAGTGCAAAGATATTAAGTTTGCTGCCGTTGTCTGTTGCAAGGGTCAGTTTACCATAAAGATCCAAAAAATCGTAAGGCAGTTCCTTATCCATATAAGAGTAAATTGAGGTTGATGTTTTGGAGAGATAAGAATTTTTTGCAGTCAAAATGTATGACATGGAGTAGCCTTTGTCCTTCCCGCTCTTGATTATCGGACCTTCAAGCAGCAAATTGGCTCCGAAAGTTGAGGCTGCGACCTTTCCGCTTGTGCGTTTCTTGTTACCATCTTTGGTGGTTATGTCCATGACAGAGGACAACACTCCTCCATATTGGGAATTGAACCCTCCCGTATAGACGTCTGCGTTTCGCACAATGTCGGTTTCAAAAACCGAAAACAAGCCTATGGAATGAAAAGGGTTGTAAACAACCATTCCGTCCAAGAGTACACGATTTTGAATTGCCGAACCACCTCTGACATAAAGCTGTCCGCCCTGATCTCCCGAGAAGACTACGCCGGGCAAAACCTGCATATATTGAGCCAAGTCAGCCATTCCTCCAATCGAAGGGATTTGTCGTATGTCCTTTGAGGTGATTTTTTCGACCGAAACCAAACTTTCCAATCTCAAATTCTCTTTCTTGCCGCTGATTTCGACGGTTGAAAGTTCTGTCATCGAGGGTGAAATATCTACTTTGATGCTTAAAACTTCGCCTTTTTTGATTGTAATAGGATAACGCACCGTTTCATAGCCAATCGAACCAATGTTGAGTGTGTGGTTTCCTGCTTTGAGTTTTGTCAAAACGAAGTATCCGTTTACATCGGTTACCACTCCGATTGTCGTATTCTCCACTGTAACATTGGTAAACGCCACAGGCTCTCCCGAAGTCTTGTCATAGACAAAACCTTTGACCGAGCCGGTTTGGGCAACTCCTGCTACAGAGAGCAGAATTAAAGCAACAAAAGTAAATAATCTCTTAATCTGTTTCATCATTTCCTTGAATTATTAGTGCATAAGTTTGAAAACGAGTTCTCTAAGCAGGTCTGCATCGTTGTCAAATGGCGAAAGTCCGACCCCTTTGCTCTTCATGTCATATTCTCTTATCAAAGAGATGTTGTTAATCAGCTTCCACATCGGAAAAACATTGGTTGCGGCAATGTAGTCCGAGGCAAAAAAGGAGGGAACTTTGATTGCACTCGCAACCGCAGAGGGTGTTTTTTCGCCAAGTTGGGATACTATCAAAATTTTTGAAAAGTAGGCAAAAAGAGTTGCAATGATTACTTGAAAAGGATTTTCTTTCGGGTTGGCAATCATGTAACTTACGCATTTGTCAGCCTTTGAGAAGTCGAGTCTTCCCACAGCTTTTTGAAGCTCAAAGACGTTATATTCTTTGCTTATGCCGATATGCGATGCCACATCGTCGGGTGTGATTTGCCTTCTGCCCGAAAGGTCTATCATCAGCTTGGATAGTTCGTTTGAAATGTTCATCAGATTGTTTCCGATGTAGTCTGAGATAAGTTTCACGGCCTGAGGTTCGATTGAAAAGCCTTTTTGTCTCACAAAACTCTCAATCCAAAGAGGTATCTTGTCTTCTTTTATCTTCTTGCAGTCGAAAACAACTCCGGTTTTGCTTATTTTGTTTGCAAGAGCCGGAGGAAATCCGCTACCGTTGTTCACAATCACCAAAACAGTGCTTGCAAGCGGTTTTGTGACATAACTTTCCAGCTTTGCCAGCTCCCGTTTGTCCATCGTCTGAGCTTCTTTGAGCATGACAAGTCGGCGGGAAGCCATCACGGGATACTGCTTTGCTGCTTCGATTATCTTGTCGCAAGAGGCATCTTTGCCATAAAACACACTCATGTTGAAGTCTCGGTCCTGTTCGTCAAGCAATTCATTTTCAAACTTCTTGCTTAACAAATCGGGATAGTAGAACTCGTCTCCGCAAAGCAGATAAACAGGTTTCAAATCACCCTTTGCAATGTCTTTTTCTATGTTTTCAAACGATATAGCCATAACAGAGTGCGAAAGTACGAAAAAATACCAAAACGCAGAGCCTTTTCGCTCAAAATAAAACGGCGTTTCACGAAAATAAAACGGCGTTTTGTCCGGCTGAAACGCCATTTTATTTTGCCAAAACGCCGTTTTGTCAAAGGTAAATTTGTGTTGTGTTCAACTGATTGTAAAATAGTAGTTTATGAATTTGTAAAATGCTTTGCTGCAAATGACCTGAGGATTGTTGCGACAAAAAGAAAGAATAGATGTATCTTTGCACAAAATAATACGAACAATGGATATTGAACAAATAAAACCCGAAAACGACACTTACAAACATCGTCTGCAAGTACAAATTCGTTTTAGCGACCTCGATGCTTTGAACCATGTGAACAACTCTTTTCAGGCTCAGTATTACGACTTGGGTAGGATAAACTATTTTGAGCAGGTAATGGGGGAGCAGTTGGACTGGACAAAGGTCGTAGTCGTGATTGTAAACACCGAAAACAACTTTTTCTCACCCATTGTTCAAGGAGAAAAAGTTTTTGTCGAGACAAAACTCGTCCGTTTTGGCAATCGGTCGATGTATATGCACCAACGCCTGATTACAGACCGTGGAATAGTGAAAGGAACGTGCAGAACAATACTTGCAGGCTTTGACAAACGTACCAATTCTTCCGCTCCGATAAGCCAAGACTTCAAAGACAGGTTTTTGAGCTACGAAGCAGAAGAGTAAAATTCTTTTTTCGGATTATTTACGACCAAAGTCGGCAGGAATTTCTCCCCACACATCGGTTTCCCATTTGAGGATTTGGGTTGTGTAGTCGTTCTCTTGCAACCACTTTTCGGCACGGGCAATGTATTCAAAGAGGTCTTTGTTATTTTCGTCCTGCTTCATGGTGGTTCTGCACTTCTTTTCTCTTACCCATTTGATTGCATTGACGCTGTCGGTATAAAGAGGCTGTGTGAGACCTCGACGTTTGAGATATGACAATCCGTGAACTATTCCGAGAAACTCACCGATGTTGTTCGTTCCTTTGGAGTGTTTGTAGTGAAAGAGGGTCTTTCCTGTTTTTATATAGACACCCCGATATTCCATGACGCCCGGATTTCCGCTGCAAGCGGCGTCTGTTGCAATCGCATCGAGGATTGGAAGTCCTGCCGTCAGGGAAGATTGTTTCACTTCGGGAGTTTTGGGCTTTGAAAAGATGTATCGGTCGGGGTTTGAGGCGTATGCCTGTTCTGCTTCGGAGAGAGTGTCAAACGATTTGTACTTTGCCTTTCCAAATCCGCTGACCGATTGTTTGCACTCTTCCCAACGGTCAAACACTCCGCACTTTCTTCCGTTCCAAACAACGTAATATTTCTTTTGCTTTGCCATTGTGTTATCTTATTAAGGTAATGTCGCCGCCGCCAATGTAGGTCTTGCCTCCCTGACAGCGGACTTCAAGTTTGTAAAAATAGACCGCAGCATCACACTTTCTGCCATTGAAAGTGCCGTCCCAGCCCTCATTGAGGTCGGAAGTCGAAAAAACTTTCTCTCCCCAACGGTCGAAAATCTCAAAGGTAAAGTCCTCAATCCAATCGCCGCTCACAAACACCTTATCGTTCTTTCCATCGTCGTTGGGCGTGAAAATATTCGGCACATATAGGTTGGGCTTTCCGCAATTCACCACATCGACCTCGACAACAACGCTGTCTTTGAGAGAGCAACCATGATTGTCGCTAACAAAAACATAAAAAGTTGTGGTGGAATACATTGTGGCTTCGGTCGAAGGCATATATGGCGTTGATAAATGTTCGGAAGGTGTCCACAAGTAGTGCATTTGCTCAATCGGAGTGCAGGAAAGAATTACGCTCTGACCGTCAAATACCCTCGATTGGCTCGCTTCGATTTGAAAATCGGCAAAGGCATCAATATAATCCACCGTTATACTTCCCGCTGTTGTGCAACCATTTGCATCACTTACGCTCAGAGAATACTCTCCGCAGCAGACATTGGTCAGATTGGCACTGCTGCTGCCTTCGCTCCAAGAGTAAGTGTAGGGATTTTGCCCTCCGTAAACTTCGGACGAAATCACAGCTCCGCAACCTTCGGGACAATTATTACGGGTTGCAGAAAGCTCCAAACGCAATGTGTCAATATCTTTGATTTCTATGCTGTCGGTAAGAGAACAGCCGGTGTCGTCGGTCAGAGTATAGACATAAATTCCGCTACACAGCCCTTCGATATGTTCTCCCGTCATGTTGTTATCCCATTGTACCGAATAGGGCTGACTTCCTCCCGAAATAGCGAGAGTAATTGCCGCATTACACACGTTTTGGCAAGGATTGTCGCTGTGGGTCGGCACAACGGCAATGTCATCTGTCGAACCGATGACAAATTGCTCCGATATGCTGCAACCATTTGCGTCAGTAACCGAAAGAGTGTAGCTTCCCGCAGAAAGATTTCCCACAGAGTCTATGCCTTCGCCGCTTTGGTTGCAACTCCACGAATAAAAAATCGGCTGAGTAAGCCCTCCGGTTGTGGCAATGGCGTATCCGTTGCTTTCGCTGTTGCACCTGACAGGCACAGTCTGCACATTGAGCCAGCCTCCGCCGTAATCCATATACACACTATCCCTTCCGCTGCAATTACCCTCCGTTATGTTGATGTATAACCAAGATGAAAGAGACTGTTCTATCGTTATGACGCCTCCAACTGCCGCAATAACTTCTTCGGGAGAGCTTTGCCATGATGCACTGACCGAATAGGACGAAGGAATGTCCGAAGGAAGTTGCAGAGAGTAAGGTTGATTGCAATAATGTATAGTGTCGGGAAGGTCAATAGACATATCCCTCAACCTGATAGGCTGCAAGAGTGTATCGTTGCAGGAAGAAGTGGTGATAACAAGCCGATAGTCGGTAGGTAAAGAGACCAAAAGATATGGGTCGGGGACGTTCGGACTGCTCAAACCGCTCTCGGGATACCATTGAAAGGATACATCGGAAGACGGATAGTCGGTAAGACCAATCTGAACCAACTCTCCGCCGCAGGCAATCACCTCCGAAAGGGTGTCGGTATGGTTATCCAATAAAATGATTGTGCGAGAGAGTGTGTCGGAACTTCGACAGGCGTTGTCCATGTATGCAATCTGCGTAATGGTATAAGTTCCGCTTTGAGCATAATGGTGTGTGGGATTGGTCTCTGTTGAAGATGTTCCGTCGCCAAAAAGCCATAGGTATCTGTCTGCCCGTCCGCGGTTTTCCAATCGCACACTGTCGGGATAGCAAACAAAGTCCGGCATAGAGAAGTCGGCAACTGCAAAGTCTGAATGAATATTAAATTTGAATGAAGCGGCATTGCAATTTGTCGAACCGTTATCGCTGCTCCACACATTGGTAGGATATATCGGGAAATTGTCTGTTCCGCCGCAGCTTGCGCAGGCTACTTGATACAGATTGCCTTTTTTGTCAAACCGGCTGGTGCCTCCATCGACGTGGTCGGCTCCTCGGGTACTTGTTGTGCTGACTTCTCCAAAAAAGGTGGCATAATCCAAGGCGGAAGCATCGTTTTGTAAAGATATAATGTAGAAATCCTGACCGTCGGTATTGCTTTGGTAACAATCGGAGGTGGTTTGCATATTCATTGTTCCGAATTGAGGGGGCAGATTTGGCAGATATTTGAACATTCTTCCCCAACCTGAGGCATAAATTCTGCCACACACATCGACTGCAAAGCCTGTTGGCGAAATGTTAATGCGGCCATCGCCCGTTCCGAAGACCGTACTAAATTCCAAACTGTCCAAAAGAGGCTTGAATTTGGCTATGAACTGACCGCTGTTGGGGATATTGTATTGTGCATTGTGGACAAGGGTTGTGCCTTCCGCCTTTGTCTGACCGAAAATATGAGGATTGTTGTGGCGGTCTGTGCGAACAAAATAGGACAAATCAAACTCTGATGAGCCGAAATAGGTTGAACCAAGAAGAGTAGAGCCGTCGTATGATACCAAAGCAACGAATGCGTCTGTGCTTCCGCCGTTGTGGGTGGCGTTGTAGGCGTTTGGACTTGTGGGAAAGTCGGTAGAGACCGTTCCTCCGGTAACATAGAGCCGGTATTGGTCGTCTGTGTCTATGCTGAAGACGGCATCGTCTGAGCTTCCGCCGATGTAGGACGAGAAAAGCAAGGTTCCCAAAGTGTAATCCAACTTTAAGACCACGCCTTCCTGCTCTCCGTGCGACAAAGGTTGAAAAGCTCCCGCCGTTGTGGGAAAATCGGTTGAGAAGGTACTACTTCCCACATATATATTGTTTCTATCGTCGGTTATAAGCTCGCCTCTGGCTCCGTCGCCGTAGTTTGCGTAGAGCGAATCGTTACCTATGTATGTCAAGAGTTGCGATGAGTTGTAGCGGTCTCGGTAGTTAAGTCCGTCATTGCTGCTTCCGCCAATGTAGGTGGAGGCATTGAGCTGTGTTCCGTCCGGACTGAAACGACTGATGTACATATCAACTCCGTGAGGAAAGGTTACAGTTCCGTCATACGTTACGGCAGTTCCGCCGGAGAACCACCTGCTGTATGCACCCTCGGTTGTGGGAAAGTTAAAGCTACCCGTAGTTCCGAAAACTATCAAATCGCCACGACTATCGACTATCATGCTGTGTGGCATCTCGCTATAGCTACCGCCAAGGTAAGTGGAAAAAATCATTTGTGAGCCGTCGGCAGAGTATTTCGTTATTGCACAATCCCACACTCCTCCGAAATTGTCGCTGAATGCTCCTTCGGTTGTGGGATAATACACTCCCGAAACAATAGAACCGGAATAGAGGTTGCCATAATCGTCATAGGTTGCGGTAAATCCCCAATTATCCGACACAGAACCCGAATAGGTCGAGAATATAAGCTCGGGGTCGATTATCAATTCTTGGTCGTGGTTAAATGTCTCAATATCATAGCTTAACAAATCGCCGTTTTGCTGAAATGAAACGCCGATTTGGCGGATTAAATCGCCGTTTTGTTGAAATGAAACGGGCTTTTGTTCGACAACCGTGCCGATAGAGAGTTGCAGATGTAAATTTCCGTCGATTATCTTCATGCTTTCGACACCTCTGTACTCGACTTGGATTTGTGAAACGTCTGCTCCGGGAGCTACAATGAACTCATGTTTTATTTTTCCGTTTTCGGAGTAAATTTTCCAATCTATTCCGCTATACACATCTTTATATAGTATGGTGGAAAATGCCGACACATTGCTCCGCCACTTTGCAGGGTCGTTGCCAATGAAGTAATTGCTGTATCCTTGCAGACTGTCTGTGGCACAAGGCTTGGTATTTTGCATTCCGTATGGTCTTAGCAAAAAGGCGTGTCCCGAGTGCTTGTCTTCTTGTGAAGAAATATCGTGATTGTGCGATGTCTTGGGAGAATAGGAAAACAACAAACCATCTTCTCTGACGAAAACAAATCCACCCTCAAGCCTTGCCATATAAAGCACCTGCTCTTCCCATTGACCCTTGTTTTGTTCAAAACGAACAACCGACTGAGAAAAACTCTCGAAGGTAAAAAAAACGATGACAAATGCAAAAAACAATCTTTTCATTTCCTTGTCCGGTATTGGTAAAAAGCCTCAATCCAAAGCCTCAACTATCTTTGTAACCAACGAATGTCGTACAATGTCGCTGCAAGTCAGGTTTACAATAGATATTTCCTTGATATGTTTTAATTTTTCGACTGTGGGAATAAGTCCGGAAGTCTGATTTTTTGGCAAATCGACCTGAGTACTGTCGCCGGTTATGATAAATTTGGAATTTCTGCCCATTCTGGTGAGAAACATCTTTAATTGGGTTGCCGTAGAGTTCTGTGCTTCGTCCAAAATCACGAAAGCATTGTCGAGTGTTCTTCCTCTCATGAATGCCAAAGGGGCAATCTCTATCGTTCTGTCTTCAATCAGACGTTCCAAACGCTGAGAGCTAAGCATATCTCTCAGAGCATCGTAAAGTGGTTGCAAGTATGGGTCGAGTTTTTCCCTCATGTCGCCCGGCAAAAAACCGAGATTTTCTCCTGCTTCGACCGCAGGACGAGTAAGAACTATCCTTTTGACTTGCTTGGACTTCAAGGCTCTTACCGCAAGAGCCACCGCAGTGTAGGTCTTGCCGCTTCCGGCAGGTCCGAGAGCAAAAAGCATATCGTTTTTCTCTATCTGCTCCACCATTTTTCGTTGATTGGCTGTTCTGGCTCTTATCTTTGTTCCTCCATAAGCATAAACCAAAACATCATCGTTGTCTTTCTGTGGTACTATTTCACCATTTTTGGTTTGCATGATAATGTTTTCGTCAAGCGTCCCCTCACTATGGTAACGGCAAACAAGGTCTTGAAAAAATGTTTCAAATTCCTGCATCTCTTCTTTGCCTCCTCTGACAATCAGAGAGCAGTTGCGTTGTACCAATACCAAGTGTGGAAACAATATCCTCAAAAAATTGAGGTTCTTTTCGTTCACTCCGAAAAAGGAAATTAAATCCAATCCTTCCAAATCGTGTTTTTGCTCTGTCATTCTATCTTTCTGTTATCCTTATTTGAGTTCTTCTGTTTTTTGCCCTGCCTTCTTCCGTACTATTGTCGGCAATCGGTTTTGTAAAACCATATCCGCGGCTTGTCAAACGGCTTTCCGCTATGCCTTTTTCGACCAAGTAGTTTTTTACTGCATCGGCTCGCTTTTGTGAAAGGTTGTTGTTGTATTGTTCGCTGCCCACATTGTCGGTATGACCCTCGATTTCAACTTTCAAAGAAGGGTTTTCGTTCAACAATTTTACCAAAGTGTTCAATTCGGCAAAGGATTCTTTGAGCAGAGAGCTGCTTGCAGAGGAATAAAATATATTGTTGAGAACCAAAGACGAGCCAACGGTGATTTGTTTCATTGCTATGTCTTTTTGGTATGGGGTGTTGCCGTCCGAATTTTTGAGAGAAAAATTCTCGGAGTGGAAAAGGTAGCCCTCAGACGCCGCCGAGAAAGCATAATCGGCACCAACAGGGAGACAAACCAAGTATTCGCCGCTTTTATCGTCCGAGATTGCAGAACAGATCACCTTTGTATTTTCAAGATTTCTTACTTCGATTTTTGCTCTTACCGCCTTACCACTCTCAATGTCTGTTATCTTTCCGCAAACGTAAGTAACAGCAGGCGGACGCAGGCTCTCGTCAAGCTCAAAGGCATACAAATCCAAGCCTCCTTTGCCTTCGTCTCTCTGACTTGCGTAAATGGCATAATTGCCTCGGGCAGATACAATCAGACTGCTCTCGTCTGAGGCTGTGTTTATGGGGTATCCCATGTTTTGAGGGGGAAGAAATTTGCCGTTTTCGATATTTGAGTAAAATATATCCAAGCCTCCCATTCCGCAATGGTAGTTTGAAGCAAAATAAAGTACCTGATTGGAAGGGTGAATGAAAGGCGAAATTTCCTTACCCTCGGTATTGATGATTTCTCCGCAGTTTTTGGCTTTCGTCCATGAGCCGTCGTCTTTCAGATATGTGAAATAAATGTCGCTTTCGCCCATTCCGCCCGGACGATTGGAAGCAAAAAAGAGAGTTCTTCCGTCAGAGGCTATTGTGGGTTGGGCGTCCCAAGAGGCAGAGTTCACATTTGTTCCGAGATTTTCGGCTTTGCCCCAAGTATTTCCCTTTTTCTCACTTCGGTAAATGTCGCAACTGCCTGCTCCTTCGGGAGCATGGCATCTTGTAAAGTAGATATAGCGTCCGTCGGGGGAGATGCAGGCTGCTCCTTCGTTGAATTGGGAATTGAGAACGCCGGGCAGCAGTTCTGCGTTCTGCCATTGACCATTTTTTGCCTCTGAAAGATAAAATCCTTCTTCGTATTTGTTTGTCGAAGGATCTTTCTCTCTCCGAGTAAAGAGCAATGAGCTTTCGTCGGCGGTGATTGTGGGCAGGTATTCGTCAAATTGGCTGTTTATTTCGGCACCCAAATTGTATGGAGCAAAGTTTACGGGATTTGCAATCGCTTCTTGGCGAAAAGAAAGGCAGTCTATGCGGTGCAGAACCTCTTTTCGTTTTTTCAAATAAGGCTCTCTGTTCGGCGAAAAGTTGAGATAATTCTTCAAAGCAGCTTCACAGCTGTCTGTTTTGCCTTCTTTTTCGTATATATCTGCCAACTTGATATGGCAATTCGGGTCAAAGGCAGGGTCATTTGAGACAACAAAGAGCAGATACGGCTTTGCAAGAGCATATTTGCACGAAACGAAATACACTTCTCCCAAGGCAAGATGTGCAGGCAGGTATTCGGGATATTTTTCCACCATTTTGAGAAGTTGTTTCTCGGCTTTGTCGTTCTCTTGTCTGAAAAGAAGAGTTCTTATCTTCTCAAAATCTTTGTCTGCTTTGCTTTGAGCCAAACAAACCGAGCAAGAAAGCAACACAAGTGCCACCATGATATATTGTCGAACCATATCAATCAATTCTTTGTGTGCAAAGATACGATAAAGTGGCGTAAATCAAAATGTTTATGTGCTTAAAATTGCTCCAAAAGCCGAAATAACGCCTTGTTTTACGGCTGTTCGGTTTTGTTTTCTTACCTTTGCAGGCGTTTTTCGATGAAGTTAAACTCAAAAAAGAGAGACAAAATTTGAAGGATATTGCGTTTGAAAAGTATAAGTTGTCGGACAAGCGTCCTTTTTTGACAGTCGGAATGTTTGACGGGGTACATTCGGGACACAGATGCTTGTTGCACGAGTTGGTATCGCTTTCTTCTATCAACGACACCGAGAGTGTGGTGGTTTCTTTTCCTATTCATCCTCGCAAGGTTCTCGGAACAACAGACGGAGGCTTCGCTCTGCTTGACACACAGGACGAAAGAGTGAAAAAAATCGCCTCTTGCGGGGCAGATTGGTTGCTTTGGCTGAATTTTGACAGGCAGTTGGCATCTTTGGAAGCCTCGGAATTTTTGGATTTGCTCATCGAAAAAATCAATCCCTGCGAAGTGTTGGTCGGATATGACAATCGCTTCGGACGAAAGGATAGCAGAGAGTTTGATGACATCGTTTCAAAAGGAGAATACAAAGGAGTAAGAGTGCGAAGAAGCGATTGCAAAGTGATTTGTGAAGGTTTGGAAGTCTCTTCGACCCAGATACGGAAACTATTGGCAGAAGGAAATGTCTCTCTGGCTCAAAAAATGCTCTCAAATCCTTATTCAATTTGCGGAAATGTGGAAGTAGGCAGACAAATCGGCAGACAAATCGGATTTCCCACGGCAAACATAACTCCAAATCCCGAAAAGCTGTTGCCAAAAGACGGAGTTTATGCTGTCAGAGTGCTGTATGATGGCGGGCAATATGGCGGAGTGCTTAACTTGGGAGGCAAACCAACAATCGACAAAGCCGAAAGAAGTTGTGAAGTGCATATTTTGAATTTCTCGGAGCAGATTTACGGCAGACAAATTGAGATAGAGTTTATTGAATACTTGCGTTGCCAAAAGGGTTTTGAGACTTTGGAAGAACTGAAAAAGCAGATAGAAAAAGATTGCGATGAAGCAGAAAAAGTTTTGGGTGTTTTGTAGTCTTGTGTGCATGATTGGCATTGTGCTTTCGGCAAGTGTGTCGGCTCAAAAGTGTTTCAAATCCATTGAGCAGGCGAAACAATCAGGCGAATGCGTGGAGTGTTTGGATTTGTCGAAAAATCGTCTCAAACAATTACCACCCGAGTTGTTCGAGTTCAAAGATTTGAGAAAACTGATACTCTCTCGCAACAGCCTTTTGGACAATTTGGACAGTCTTTCGCTGCTTACAAAACTGACATATTTAGATTTGTCGTCCAATTACATAGAAACACTTCCCGAAAGTCTCGCTTGCCTGCCGATAGACAGCCTTATAATGTGGGACAATCCTTGCAGAAATTTACCACAAGAGCTTTCAAAATGGAATTTACGTTATTTGGATATGAGAGCTATTCAAATGACACGTAAGGAACAAAAAGCCATAAAACTCTTGTTTCCTTTGGCAAAAATAAGAATGGACCATCCGTGTAACTGCGGCTCGGGTCGATAAATTAAAACAAAGAATTGATTACAAATAATAGCGATAAAAAGAATGAAAATAGCAATTTTTCAAGCAAATACGAAGGATAACAAAATTGATGAGAACCTTTTGAGGTATCGTTCCATACTTTCAAAGCTCGATTGGGACACCGACTTGTTGGTGTTGCCAGAGATGTTTGCAGGGGGCTTCACAATGGATACCGAATATGCCGAAACAATGGACGCCTCCAAGGGATTGGAATTTATGAAAGAGCTTGCCGAACAAAGACACATGGCGGTTTCGGGAGGTCTTTTCATAAAAGAGGGAGACAATTACTACAATCGTCATTTCTTTGTTACCGAAAACAGCGTTCAATATTACGACAAGGCTCACCTTTTCTGTCTTTCAAAAGAGCCAAATGTTATAACACCCGGCGATAAGCATCTTATATTGGAATACAAAGGCTGGAAGATAAAACTGATAACCTGTTACGATATACGTTTTCCGCTTTGGGCAAGAAACAAATACCAAAGTGGTGAGTTCGATTACGATATTCTTTTATGCGTTGCAAGTTGGACTGATTTAAGAATAAGTCAATGGGACGTGTTGCTTGAAGCTCGTTCGATAGAAAACCAAGCCTATGTTGTGGGTGTAAATCGCTGCGGAATAGATAACCAAGGCAACAACTATCAGGGACATTCTGTCGTAAGGGATTTCAAAGGCAAATTGTTGGTTGTTGCAGACGAGGACGGCGAACAGGTTTGCTATGCCAACTTGGACAAAGATCGCTTGAACGATTTCAGAATTAAGTTCCCCGTTGCCAAAGATTGGGATAAGTTTTAGAAGAAAAATAAGCCTCTCTATTCGATTGAAAATCAGGAAATAGGGAATTGCCAAAATAAAACGCCGTTTTAGTTCAATCAAAACGCCGTTTTATTTTCGTAAAACGGCGTTTTGTTGTAAGGTATTCCCAAAAGGGGTGTCTAAGGTATGAAATTAAACAAATCAAACATTATGAACAAAAGAGTTTTTATGCTTTCGGTGCTGTGTTTTCTTGCTTTTGGTGCAGCAGCTCAGACTATCAAGGGAAAGGTTTTTGACAACAATACAAAGGAAACTCTTCCGAGCTGTAACGTTTATTGGTTGCAGGGAGGCGGAGGAACAATCACCGACATAGACGGCAATTTCAAAATAGAGAAAAAGAACAACAAACACACAAAATTGGTTTTCAGCTTCACGGGTTACAAAAACGATACGGTGGAAGTCGGAAACAAGACAGAAATTTCGGTAGCTATGCAACTCTCTGCCGAAATGCTCAATGTGGTTGAGGTAAAGGAGAGAATGAAGAGCAGTTTTATGTCAAAGATGAGCTTGGAACAAAAAGAGATAATCTCTGCCGAGGGTCTCAAACACCTTGCTTGTTGTAACCTTGGCGAGAGTTTTGAAAATTCTGCTTCGGTTGATGTGGGCTATTCGGACGCTGTGAGCGGAAGTAAGCAAATTCAGCTGTTGGGATTGACGGGAGTATATTCGCAGTTGTTGCTCGAAAATATGCCTTTCCTCAGAGGCTTGTCTGCACCCTTTGGTTTGGGATATGTTCCCGGTAACTGGATGGAAAGTATCTCGGTAAGCAAGGGCGTAGCCACCGTAAAGCACGGCTATGAGACCATTACGGGAATTATAGACCTCGAATACGAAAAGCCAAACAAAGGAGACTTGTTTTCTTTGAACGCATACGTAAATAATGAGCTTAAAAGCGAATTGAGTGCAAAGGCAAATTTCATAATCAATGACCATCTTTCGACAGGCGTTTTTGCATACGCAACGACAAATCGCTTCAAGGCTTTTGACCATCTCGGAACAAGAGAAGGTTATCAACATGGCGACGGATTTATGGACTATCCTAAGCAGACCCAAATTAACTTTGCAAATCGTTGGACGTACGAAGTGCCGGACGGAATTTGCTCTCAGACCATGATTAACTACACTCACGAAGACAGAGTGGGCGGTGATATGAACTTTACCGAGGATATGAGAGGCGACAGCACGATTTATGGTCTCGGAGGCACAACCGACCGCATTCACTTCTTTACCAAGAATGGCGCTCCGATAAATAACGCTTCCTCATTTGGCACTCAGCTTTCGGCAACCTACTTTAAGCAAGATGCATATTATGGTTTGACAAACTACAAAGGCACAGAGGGCGATGTTTATGCCAATGTGCTTGTAAATAGCGAGATTTGGGCAGGACATAGTGTGGATTTTGGTGCAAGTTTTCGCTATTCGGATACAAGGGAAGACCTTTTAAGCCGACCATATCTTGGTGCTGATGTCTTTCATTCAAACCTTGAGGGAATGAAAGATAACTTTTTCAAACAGGAAGTTGTTCCCGGAGTGTTCGGACACTTTAATTTCAAATATGACAACAAGTTTGTGGCAACTCTCGGTGCGAGATATGACTACAACTCTTTCTATGAGAAACACATCTTCACGCCTCGTTTCCATTTTCGTTGGAAAATCACTGACGATTTGATATTCCGCGGAGCAGCAGGCAAGGGATTCAGAAGTGCAAACCTCATTGCAGACAATTTCGGCTTGCTTGCATCTTCCAGAGACATCAAGATAGACGGGAAACTCGGCATGGAAGAGGCATGGAACGCAGGAGTGAACCTTTCGCAAACCATCAAGATTTGGGGAGATAGGGAGATGTCGATAGCATTGGACTATTACCACACCAATTTCGTCAATCAGGTGGTTGTGGACTATGACAAGGACGCAAACCAAGTGTGGTTTTCCAACCTCGACGGCAAGAGTTACTCCAATGCAGCCCAACTTGACATCAATATAGAGCCTTTGGAGGGATTTAACATCAGCTTGGCAGGACGATACAATGATGTAATGACGACTTATCATGGCGAGTTGATGCAAAAACCTTACGTTTCAAAGTGGAAAGGCTTGGTTGTGTTGTCCTACAAAACCAAGTATGATAAATGGATGTTCGATTTGACAACTCAGTTCAACGGAAAGCAGAGAGTACCGCTCAATGTGGGATATGACAAGGAGTATGCACCCGGATATATCTATATGTTGGCACAGATAACTCGCAAGTTCAAGAACTTTGACGTCTATGTGGGAGCAGAAAACCTCACCGACTACAAGCAAGACACCCCTGTGTTCGGAGCAGACCAACCTTTCTCACAACAATTTGATGCTTCGGTGGTCTATGCACCCGTTATGGGACGCTTGTTCTACCTTGGATTGAGACTGAATATCAAATAGATAAGCTGTTGTGAAAATATAGCGAAACAAAACGCCGTTTCGCTCGGCTGAAACGGCGTTTCATCAAAATAAAACGCCGTTTTATTTTGCCAAAACGGCGAGTTGAAAACAGAAATACAAATAACAAAAAATCAAACACAAATGAAGAAATTATTTTTGGCGTGCATCTTTGCACTAATCGGAGCAATGGGAGCAACAGCTCAAGAAGTTACGGTTCAAATATCACTTCCCAAATACTGCTGTTCGGAGTCTGACCCTATCATAGAGAAGACCTTGGCGTATGAAAGGGGAGTGGAGAGCTTTCAAATCAACTCCATAACAAAATCGGTCTTGGTTACTTATAACGAAAAGAAGACTAATCAGGACAAAATAGAGAAAGCCCTTGCCAAGGCAGGCTTTGAGACCGAACACCACAAAGCAAACAAGCGAGCAATCGAACACTTGCCGGCTTGTTGCAAGAACACAGCCAAAGGACTTGACAGCGGCTGTTCGCACTCTCACGAACACACTCATTCGGAAGGCTGTAATCACGACCACAACGAGGAATAATCCCTCTCAATTAAGAAACAAAACAAACAAAGTCGGCAAGAGCAGGTTTTGAAACCCTCTTTGCCGACTTTGTTTGTCGAAAGAAAATCCCTATCTTTGCAAAAGGAAACGGTAATTACGTCAAGTATCTAAGTACCATGAAGAAAGTGTATGATGACAGCATATTAAAGTAAATTGTTATGAACCTTGATTTTGATATGTCTTTGGCTAAAAGGTACAATAGTAATAGTCAGATTACTCGTGTATTGACAGAAGATTGGTTTGCTCGCAATATGTACTGCCCAATTTGCGGGAAACAAACAATTCAAAAGGTTAAAGCAAATGCTCCTGTGAAGGATTATATTTGCGAAAATTGTAAATCTCAGTATGAACTCAAAAGTAAGAGAGTTAATACAGATAGCTTTCAATCCATTGTAGCGGATGGGGAGTATACTACAATGATTAATCGTATTACATCTTTGGATAATCCGAGCTTCTTCTTTATGCACTATGACGAATATAGGGTAAACAATTTGATAATTGTACCTAAATGCTTTTTTACTCCTACAATTATAAAGGAATTAAAGCCAAAATCAGACAACAACTCCAATTTTTGAGAGACAAAGGCATCATTGAATTCAAAGGAAATGGCAAATATAGAAGAATATAAATCATGTCAGAATACATTTTTTATACAACAGAGGGCTATACAGAAGACCCTCAAGGAAATAAAATAGAGAATTGCCAACTTATAGGTGTGGCTTGTGGAGATGATGCCAAAGAAGCACAAGGTAATCTTGTGACAGAAAATCCATGGATTAAGGAATGTGGATATAGTATCGAAAAGATAATCTGTAAAGAATTGGCTTAAATAGAGCTATTCAAAAAAAATGATTGTCTTTTGTATAGACTTAATTGTCTGATATTTCAAAAAATCATTGAGTAATGGCACAACCGGTGTGGCAGCGAGCCTTCTCGAAAGAAGATTTCTTGGCTTTGAAAAAGAACTCGGCTATTTGGATATGGCAAAAGCAAGAAGAGAAGAATTGGAAAACCATTCCATAAGATACACTTATCAAGAAAAACTTATCAAAGCTAATATCATTCCTGACAGAACGACTTTACATTTGGCAGAAATTGCGTGGTATGATTATGGCGTGCCGTGGTAGTTTCTTTTCGTGGCGTTTGGATTACTCTTCTTCGGAGATTTGGGGTTCGGGAGTGGTGTTGCAGTAGGTTTGTATGGCTTGTGAGGCTTGGTTGCTGCCGTTTTCTTGTGCCATATTGAGGTAGAAGCAGCCTTTGTCGGCTTTTCCGATTTTTATGTATGCCATTCCCAACAGGTATTGGGTGTCGGCATAGCGTGGATTGAGGTCGTTGGCTCTCAACAGCAGCTTGACGGCTTGTTTGTAGTTGCCTTTGTCGTATGAAATCCTGCCAAGGTTGAAGTAACTATCGGCATGGTCGGGGTGGCGTTTGATGCTCTTTTGGTAGTGTGTCGTTGCTTGCTCGGCAAATCCTGCTTTTTCGAGTGCTATTGCGAGGTTGTTGTCGATGTAGTTGAGGTTTGGGTTCAGCCTCATGGCGGTTTGGAAATTCATTATTGCTTCTGCATAATTTCCAAGGTTGGTTTGGATTATCCCTTTCTGATTGTGGTATTGTGCAATGGTGTCTTCGATTGATATGGCGGTGTTTATGTCTTGCAGGGCTTGGGTATATTCCATCAGGGCGGTGTATGTGGTTGCTCTGAGGTAGTATAGTTCTGCCGAGGGTTCGTATTGCAGGCATATATCAAGGTCTTCTATCGCTCCTTTGTAGTCTTGACCAAGTCCTTTTGCCGTGCTGCGGTCTTTGTATAGCGAAAGGGTTTTGAAGTTTGCCGCTTCGGCTTGGTTGAAGTAGGCTGTTGCAGAGATGTATTCTTGCGATTGGGTTTTTATCTTGCCCATCATATAATATGAAAAGCCTATCGGGTAGTCTTCTATGGCGGAAGAAAGTGCGTTGTAGCAATGTTGGTAGTCCGAAAGGGCAAAATAGATGACTGCAAGGGCTGTTTTGTTTGCCGAAACTTCGTCTTCGTCAAGTGTGTCGATGTTGTTTTCCAAGTTTTGTGCCATGCTGCGAAGGTCTTTTTCGGAAAGAATTTTCAAAGAGTTGTAAAACACTTGCGGGTCTTGCTCCAAGAGTTCTGTACTTCGCTCTTTGAGCAAATCGAAATCTTTGTCTGTGTTTATGTAATGGAGATTTAGTATGTCGCTTTCGGGTGTGGAGATGTCGTAACTTTCTATTGTCGTAAGGGTTTGGCGTGCTTCTTTATTGTTTTTAAGTTTGTAGAAACAATATGCCTTGATTGTCAAAAGGGCTTCTGCACTGTCGGCGTCAAGTTGTTCTGTCTGAGAAATAAATTCTGTTGCCTGTTTGAATTGTCCGCTTTTCACGTATTCCATTGCAATATCTTGCAGGTTCTTTATTTGAGACATACTTGCAAGAGGACATAATAACAATATAAACAGAAGTCTTGTTCTCATAGTTCGAGAGTTGCCATTCCTTGTCTGATGATTTGCGGTTCTGTTCCGGTGTAATCGACAACTGTCGAGGGTAGATGTGAGGGTATGTCGCTCTCTATGACTAATTCTACTTCGTGGCTGTATTTTTCTTCAAGCAGTTCGCCGTTTGTATAGTCGTTATCTTCTTGGTAAATGTGGTTTACCGAGCTTATGAGTAGTGGTCGCTGCATTGCTTCGGCAATTTGTGTGGCTATTTTGCAGTTTGGTATTCTTATGCCTATGGTTCGTTTTTTTGTCAGGAAGATTTTTGGGACTTTGTTTGAGGCTTGGAAGATGAAAGTGAAGGCTCCGGGAGTGTTTTTCTTCAAGGTGATGAATTGTTCTTTTGTAAGGGGTTTGGTGTATTCGGAAGCCTGCGAAATGTTGCTGCAAAGGATTGAAAAACTTGCCTTTTCTATTTTTTTGTTTTTAAGACTCGCAAGTCTCTGTGCGGCTTTGTGGTTGTTGATGTCGCAAACGAAACAATAGAAACTGTCTGTCGGAATGATGATTATGCAACCTGCTTCAAGGGCTTGCACAATTGTGTCGATTTGTTTTCTTTCCAAAAAATCGCCGTAAGTAATCATAATTTCAAAACAAAGAATAAAAAAAACGCTTGGCTGTAATACACAAGCGTTTCAATAAATACCATGAAAAAGTACCCGAGACAAGACTTGAACTTGCACGTCGAAACCGACACCACCCCCTCAAAGTGGCGTGTCTACCAATTCCACCACTCGGGCTTTGCGAGTGCAAAATTACGAATAAGTTTTGAATTGACCAATTATTTGGCATTTTTTCTTTAATTTTGCCGCCAAAACGGCGTTTTATTTGATTTGAAATAATGGAAAAGAAGACTTGTGAAGGGTATATGCTGTTGATTGAGACTGCGACTTCGATTTGCTCGGTGGCTTTGTCTTTTGGAGATGAGCTTGTGGCTTTTAAGGAGAGCAATGTGCCGAACTCTCATTCTGCAATGCTGAATGTGTTGATTGACGAGCTGTTGAAAGAAAATGGTGTAAGCTATGGCGATATTGTTGCGGTTGCTATTTCAATCGGTCCGGGGTCTTATACGGGTTTGAGGATTGGTTCATCGACTGCAAAGGGCTTGGCATACGCTCTTTCTGTGCCGGTTATTACAATAGATACTCTTGATATTTTGGCTTTTGCCGCACATGAGACTCACAATGGTTGTTTTGTGATTGCAATGATTGATGCCAGAAGAATGGAGGTTTATGCTAAGATTTTCGATTGTGATATGAATGTTGTGAGAGGGTGTCGTGCCGATGTTTTGTGCGAGGATTTTTATGATGAGTTCTTCTCTGAGAATGACAGGGTGCTGCTTGTGGGTGATGGTGCGGACAAAACAAAGGAGCTTTTCAAAAACAAGTCCGGTTTTTTCTACGATGATAATATTCGTTTGTCGTCTCGGTATATGGTAAGGCTTGCCCGAGAGAAGTTTTTGAAGAAAGACTTTGCTGATACGGCATATTTTGAGCCGTTTTATCTCAAAGATTTTGTTGCAGTTCACTCAAAAGTAAAAGGATTACGCTAATATGGGTAAAAATAAGTTGGCTCGGTTTGCCGAGAATGCCACGTTCGACAATCTTATTCAGATTTCGTTTGAACAGATGAAGCAGTCGGGACAGTGTTCTCTGAAAGGAAAATGGAGAGAGGAGTTTTTCGCAAACGATAATCCCATTGTATTGGAACTTGGTTGCGGAAAGGGTGAATATACTGTTGGTTTGGCAAGGAAATATCCTCAGAAGAATTTTATAGGTATTGACATTAAGGGGGCTCGTTTGTGGAGAGGGTGTAAGACATCGAACGAAGAGCAGATGAAAAATGTCGCTTTCATTCGTTCTCACGTACAGATGATTAACTATTACTTCGATGAGAACGAGGTAGATGAGATTTGGATAACTTTTCCCGACCCTCAGCTCAAAAAACCTAACAAAAGGCTGACTTCGGAACGCTTTTTGTCTCTTTATTCCAAGGTTTTGAAACCGCAGGGTGTCGTTCACCTCAAAACAGATTCGGCAGAGCTGTACGATTTTACCCTAAATGAGGTTCTCATTCCTTCTTCCAGAAAGGTGTTGTACCATACTGCTGATTTGTATGGCTCTGATTTTTCGGAAGATGTGAGAGATATTCAGACGTTTTACGAGAGTATGTATCTCAAAGAGGGAAAGCCTATCACATATATAAAATTCAATTTATAGGCAATAAGAATAAATGTTGCAGCGTTTCCTTTCGAGAGGGCGGATGCAAAAGGCATGGAAATAAATCGCCGTTTCGGCAAAATAAAACGCCGATTTATTTTGATAAAACGCCGTTTTGCACGAATGAAACGCCGTTTTATTTTGACGATTGTAAGATATTAAAAACTAATAAGATAGAAGATATGAAAAAAACGATTTCAGCATTGTGTATTGCGTTGTTTTCTTGGGGTGCTTTTGCACAAAACAACAGCGAGGCGGAGAACACAAACAAGTGGATTGACACTTATTCGACACTTAATCAGGCAAAGGATTGGAACGGAATGCTTGCCAAGATGTCTGAGTGTAGGGCAGAGGTTCCCAACTGGGAGTTTGCCGACTATTATGAGGGCATTGCCAACTACAATTTGAAGAACTATCAAAAGGCAGTGGAGGCTTTGAGTGCTTTTCTTCAAAAGAATGCTTCCACACCTGCGGCATATCTTTTCAGAGCGAATGCTTATTTGGAAATGAATGAGGCAGATTTTGCAATCAAAGACTATGACGAATATTTGAAAACTGCTCCAAAAGACGTGCCTGCAATGTTGAGCAAGGCTCAGGCAAGAATGATAAACAAGGATTATGCAAATTATATTGCCGATTTGACGGCTGTGTTGGCAATAGAGCCAAGTAATATGGACGCTTTGACCAATAGAGCATCGGCATACGCAATTCAAAAAGATTGGAATGCAGTCATAGCCGACCTTACCACCGCAATAGCAATGAAAGAGGAGGCAAACTTTTTCTACGACAGAGGATTTGCTCAATACTCCTTGAAAACGCCCGAAAGCATTGCCGCTGCAATAGCCGATTTTACCAAGGCAGAACAGTTGGGTATGACAACGGAAAAGCTATACACCTCGAGGGCTCAATGTAACAAGATGTTGAAAAAATTTGCCGAAGAGGCAGAGGACTATACCAAGCTTTTGGCAATAGATGCAGCCAATGTAAACTACTATTATAACAGAGGTGTTGCATTGTTTAAGAGCAATAAATTCAAGGAAGCATTGGCTGACTTTGACAAAGCAATAGAATTAAATCCTAAATACGTCAATGCTTACAAGTATAGAGCAAATACAAAGGGTAAACTTGGCGACAAGGCAGGTCAAGCTGCAGATGCGGCAAAAGTAAAGGAATTGACAGGGGCTTGATAGGAGTTTCAATTTGTTTTTTATTTTTTATCACAAAGGTCTTCCGCATTGTTTGAGCTTCGGCTTTGGCGTGCGGAGCTTTTTTTTCGGCTTTTTGTTGCAGACAAAGCACTTTTTTGACAAAATATTGTGTCATGTAGCAAAATCTTTATAACTTTGCAGACTGATAAAGGCGAAAATAAACACTTAAAAGATAATGGAAAATAATAAGTTATTTGCGGAATTTCCCGAGGTAACAACCAAAGAATGGGAAGAAGTAATCGCAAAAGACCTCAAAGGTGCCGATTACGATAAGAAATTGGTTTGGAAAACATTGGAAGGTTTCAATGTAAGACCATATTACAGGGCTGAGGATTTGGCAACCTTGGAATACCTTAACGGAAACCCCGGTCAGGCTCCTTTTGTCAGAGGTTACAAAAAACAAACCAACGCTTGGGACATACGTCAGGACGTTAAGGAATGCGACATTGCAACAGCCAATGCAATAGCTTTGGCAGGCTTGAAAAGAGGAGTAACATCTTTGGGCTTGGTTGCAAAGAACGTCAAGACAGCTGAGGACATGAAAGCATTGTTGAAAGACATTGACCTTACGACAGTGAAGATAAACTTCATTAAGTCGGAAGATTATGTTCAGACAATGAAGTTGTTTATCGACTATGTGAAGACTTTGGGTATCGATTGCAACAAAGTCGAAGGCTCAATCAACTTTGACCCTTACACTTGTGCGTTGAGAAAAGGCGAATTTTGCGGTGGCGGTTTGGAAAAGCGTTATGAAGAAATGATAACGATAATGCAAATGGTCAGAGAGAACATTCCTGCATTTGACGTGGTAACCGTGAACGGCAATGTATTCAATAATGCCGGTGCTGCGATAGTTCAAGAGTTGGCATACACGCTTTCGGCAGCCAATGAGTATATGTACAATCTCACAAGCAGGGGAGTGGCAGCTCACTCGGTAGGATACAGAATGGTATTCTCGTTTGCAACGGGTAGCAACTACTTTATGGAGATTGCAAA
This sequence comes from Bacteroidales bacterium, assembly GCA_004551865.1. Lineage (GTDB taxonomy): Bacteria > Bacteroidota > Bacteroidia > Bacteroidales > P3 > Onthomorpha. The sequence continues at coordinate 6,636 of SFPR01000015.1, read as the reverse complement.
GCTCAGAGCGGCAAGACTTTTGTGGACCAAAATCGTTGAACAGTACAATCCGAAATGCCAAACAGCATACGAATTGCACATACATACCGAAAGCTCGTTCTACAACAAGACAATATATGACCCATACGTTAATATGTTGAGAACAACAACCGAAACAATGAGTGCAGCTGTTGCAGGTGCAGACTCTATTTCGGTATATCCTTTCGATGTGGCTTACAAAAAAGCAGACGAATTCTCGACTCGTATAGCCACAAACCAACAAATACTTTTGAAAGAGGAGTCTTATTTGGACAAAGTTGTCGATCCGGCAGCAGGTTCTTACTATATCGAAAATCTAACCAACGCTTTGGCAGAAAAGGCTTGGGAAATCTTCAAAGACATTGAGGCAAAGGGTGGATTTGTTGAAGCAATCAAGGCAGGAATTGTTCAAGACGCTATCGCAGAAACTGCAAGCAAGAGAGCAAAAGAGGTTGCTATGAGAAAAACAACAATTTTGGGAACAAACCAATACCCTAACCTTACAGAGAAAAAGCCTGTTATCGAGAAGAAAGATTGCGATTGTTGCAAGGTTACGGGCAATGAAATCAAGGCATTGCCATGCAACCGTTTGGCAGAGCCGTTTGAAGAATTGAGAATGCAGAGCGAAAACTCTGAAAAGACACCTAAGGTCTTCCTTTTGACTTACGGAAACCTTGCAATGAGAAAGGCTCGCTCCCAATTCTCAAGCAACTTCTTCGGATTGGTATCTTACGAAATTTTGGACAACGTAGGATTTGCCACACCTGAGGAAGGAGCAAAGGCAGCAATCGATTCAAAGGCTGATGTTGTTGTTTTGTGTTCTTCAGATGACGAATACCCTGAATTGGTTGCAGGAGCGCTTCCTTTGTTGAAAGGAAACTTTAAGCACATCGTTGTTGCAGGAAATCCTGTCGATAACATGGAGAGCTTCAATGCCCAAGGCGTAACAGATTATATCAACGTTAAGACCAACGCTTTGGAGAGCTTGAAGAAATACAACGCAGATTTGTTGTAAGTAAATCAGCAAAAAAATAATTTCATAATCTCTTAGCCTCGAAGTCCGAAAGGGCTTCGAGGCTTTTTTTATTTGCAAAGATATATAGCTTTTGAGCTTGCGTTTATGCATTTTCGGCTCTTGTGGACAGAATTTCTAAGTTTGAAAACCCTAAAACCTACTTCAAATTCACTCCAACAGCATGTTAATTGAATTATCATGAGAAGATAATACCATTACCACGCCGAGATAATCTGATTATCAAGCTGTGAAAAAAATTGATAATCCTATTATCGGTGGAGAAAAAGGGGCTTCAAACAAAAATAGTGGTAAACTTTCGGCAATCAACAGAGAATATAAATCGCTAATACGCCAAGAACTTAGAGCCTTAGGGGAGAATATTAAATGAAAAAAGAGGAAGACTCCATACGAAGACTTCCTCTCAGAATCATGAAAAAGAATATTAGTTTTAGTTTTTTTACTCTTCGGAGCATGTTTTTGCACAAAGGAACTCTCGGTTCATGCGTGCAATGTTGCTACGCTTGATGCTCTTAGGGCATTCTGCCTCACAAGCGTATGTGTTTGTGCAGTTTCCGAAGCCGAGTTCGTCCATTTTTGCAACCATTGCCTGTACTCTTTTGGCTGCTTCGGGTCTTCCCTGTGGCAACAAAGCCATTTGAGAAACTTTTGCCGAAACAAACAACATTGCAGAGGCATTTTTGCAAGCTGCAACGCAGGCTCCACAACCTATACACGAAGCCGAATCCATTGCTTCGTCGGCTTTGTGTTTTGGAATAGGGATCGCATTTGCGTCAGGCACTCCTCCGGTGGTTGCAGATATATATCCGCCTTCTTGGATTATCTTGTCGAACGCTGTTCTATCAACAACCAAGTCTCTGATGATAGGGAATGGTTTTGCTCTCCACGGTTCTATCACGATAGTGTCGCCGTCTTTGAAACGTCTCATGTGCAACTGGCAGGTTGTAACGCCGTCGTCAGGTCCGTGAGGGCGACCATTGATATACAATCCGCACATTCCGCAAATTCCCTCGCGACAATCGTTGTCAAAACATACAGGGTGTGAGAGTTTGTTCACTAATTGTTCGTTCAAAATGTCCAACATCTCCAAGAAAGAGCAGTCGGGCGAAATATTTTCCAACTTATATGTTTCAAAGCGTCCCTTTGCTCTCGCATTTTCTTGACGCCATATTTTCAAGGTTAGGTTCATTTTACTTGTAATTTCTTTGTTGAACTTTAATAAACTCGTAATTCAATTCTTCTTTGTGAAGTTCCGGTTCGCCGTTTCCTTTATATTCCCATGCGGCAACGTACATGAAGTTTTCGTCATCACGTTTTGCTTCACCTTCTTCGGTCTGGTGTTCTTCACGGAAGTGTCCTCCGCAACTTTCTTCGCGGTGTAGTGCATCTTTTGCGATGAGTTCTGCCAACTCAACGTGGTCTGAGAACCTCAATGCTTTCTCTAATTCAGGGTTCATGGAGTTTTGGTCTCCTGTAATGCGGACATCTTTCCAGAACTCTTCTCTCAAAGCCTGTATCATAGGGATTGCCTTGGTCAAGCCTTCCTTTGTTCTTCCCATTCCGACATATTCCCACATTATGTGTCCGAGTTTCTTTTGGAAAGTATCGACGCTTTGAGAGCCTTTGATGTTCATGAGCTTTTCAATCTTGGCTCTGACATCGTTCTCTGCCGTTTCAAATTCAGGAACGGTCGTAGGAATAGGCGAAGAGTAGATTTCCTTTGATAAATAGTTTTGAATGGTGTAAGGCAAAACGAAATATCCGTCTGCCAATCCCTGCATCAATGCCGATGCTCCCAAGCGGTTAGCTCCATGGTCTGAGAAGTTGGCTTCACCGGCAGCAAACAATCCTTCAACGGTTGTTTGCAATTCGTAATCGACCCAAAGACCTCCCATTGTATAGTGAACAGCCGGATAAATCATCATCGGAGTTTCGTATGGGTTTTGGTCAACTATTTTCTCATACATTTGGAATAAGTTGCCGTAACGGGCAGCTACTTTGTCCTTTCCGAGACGCTCTATTGCAGCTTTGAAATCCAAATAGACAGCTTGTCCGCTTCCAACTCCGAAACCTGCATCGCAACGTTCTTTTGCGGCTCTTGATGCAATATCACGAGGAACTAAGTTTCCAAATGCAGGATAACGTCTTTCCAAATAGTAATCTCTGTCTTCTTCTGCAATATCTGTCGGTTTCAACTTGCCTGCCCTTATGGCTTCTGCATCTTCCTTCTTTTTTGGAACCCATATTCTTCCGTCGTTACGCAGACTCTCACTCATCAAAGTAAGTTTCGATTGATAATCTCCGTGAACCGGTATGCAGGTTGGGTGAATTTGAACATAGCAAGGGTTTGCAAAGCAAGCTCCTTTCTTATAACACTGCCATGCAGCGGAACCATTTGAGTTCATTGCGTTGGTAGAGAGATAGTAAACGTTGCCGTAGCCTCCTGTTGCGACAATTACCGCATGACCAAACCAGCGTTCAAGTTTGCCTGTTTGCAAGTCTCTTGTGATAATTCCCCTTGCCTTGCCATCAACCAAGACAACGTCCATCATTTCCTTTCTTTCATACATCTTGACAGTGCCGTCCTTGATTTGTTTGCTCAAAGCCGAGTAAGCACCGAGCAAAAGCTGTTGTCCGGTCTGTCCTTTGGCATAGAAAGTTCGGCTTACCTGCGCTCCTCCGAACGAACGGTTGTCCAACAAGCCTGCATAATCTCTTGCAAAAGGAACACCTTGTGCCACACATTGGTCAATGATGCTGTTGCTTACCTCAGCCAAACGATACACATTTGCTTCTCTTGCACGATAATCGCCACCCTTTATGGTATCATAAAACAAGCGTCCGACGCTATCCCCATCGTTAGGATAGTTTTTTGCTGCGTTTATACCGCCTTGGGCAGCTATCGAGTGAGCTCGGCGAGGCGAGTCAGAAATGCAGAATATCTTTACATTGAAGCCCAAAGCTCCCAAAGAAGCTGCGGCAGATGCTCCTGCAAGTCCCGTTCCTACAACGATGACATCCAATTTTCTTTTGTTGGCAGGGTTTACCAATTTTTGGTCTGCTTTATATTTTGTCCATTTCTCGGCAAGTGGTCCTTGCGGAATTTTGGAATTTAGTGTTGTCATATCTTTCTGATTAAATTTTCGTTACTAATGAATTTACTTGCAGAAGAGAACAAACAGCGGAACGATTGCAAATCCTATCGGAACGATGACTGCGTATCCTGCTGCAAGGTATTCTATTGCTTTGTTGTACTTTCTGTGGTTCAATCCGAAAGTTTGGAATATCGAATTGATTGCATGGAAAAGGTGTATTCCCAAAATTATCAACGCCAACAAGTAAATGAGCGAGTACATCTTGTTTTTGAACAAGTCGTTGCACATCACATAGAAGTCGGGTTCGTAATCGGTGAAGTCTTTGCCTGCAAAGCTCTCCAATTCTTTCTTTCCCCTGAGGTTGATTATCTCTTTGCCGTCTTTGGACAATTTGTCGGCAGGCTGACCGCTCTGAGTAAGTTGCAAATATGGCATATACTCCATTTGAAGGTTCATCATCATTTCCTGAGCCTTCTGTTGGTCAATCTTACCGCTCTCCATTTGTTGCTGAATGTCCAACACCTTGTCGGTGATGTGCATTTGCAACTTTTCTGTCTTTACAGTATAAACGCCTTCGACCAAACCAAACTTTGCAAAGTAGAAGTTTACGAAGTGAAGTACCAAAAAGGCAAAAATCAAGCCCCCGGTCCAAATCATATACTTCGAGCCAAAGTGAGTTTTTGTCTTTGAGGGAACAGCGTAACGCACACTGCCTCTCGCTCTCAGGTTCTCGATTGTGAGAAGTATTGCAACAATGACGTGAATCAAGACTGTTGCCAAGAGGATTACCTCAAATACTTTTACAATCCAGTTTGTACCCATAAAGTGGCACACATTTCTGTACCATTCACCCCCGTCATCTCTGATGATACAGAGGTTTAGCCCCATGTGCATCGGTAGGAATATCAGCAGGAAAGCTCCCACCGCTGCCAAAGTCATCTTCTTTGTGATAGATGCTAACTTTACTAATTTCATTTGTCTTTTGATTTTTAAGAAATACTGATTTTTAAGTCTGCAAAGGTAGCAAGAAAAACCAAAACGGCAAAACAAAACAGCTTTTTTGTTTTTTCTTGCTTTGATGGCGTTGAAAAATAAACAGCAAAAAGGTTTTATTTTTTGATATTTGACATCTGACAAAACGCCCTTTTGATCGGCTCAAAACAAAACGCCGTTTCATCGAAATAAAACGGCGTTTTGTCAAAATAAAATGGCGTTTTATTTTTGTGAAACGGCGTTTTGGCAGGAGAGGATTTTGCATTAAATCAAAAAGTGCTACCTTTGCAGTCGTTTATATGGCAGACAATACCACAAAGACAACAATCACACCTTTGGAGGCGGCATTTATCCGAGAGCATTCGGGCGAAGATGCCTCCAAGCTCTTGTTTCGCTATTCCAAAGAGAGCATGGAGGGCTTTGATGTGGCATTTTGCGTCTTGCAGATAGAGAGCCGCAATAGGCTCAGGGCAAAGCTACCTTGCTTTGCTGCCTGTGAGGAGTTTGTTTTTCCGCCTTCAATCAACAGCAGCCAGACTTCGGGAGAACTTTCTGCACAATACAAATCTTCACTTCTCAAAGGAGGGGAAATAATGGTCGATTTGACTTGCGGATTGGGCGTAGATGCTTTCTTTTTTGCCCAAAAGGCTTCTCGTGTGTGTTGTTGTGAGAAACAAGATTGGCTTTGCAAAATTGCGGAAAGCAACTTCAAGGCTTTGAAAGTCGATAATTGCGAGTTTGTTTCGGCAGCTTGCGAAGACTATTTGGCACAAATGGAGCCTTGCGAGGTGATTTATATAGACCCTTCGAGGAGAGATGAAAATCTTGCGAGAGTTTATGCCGTCGAAGATTGTTCTCCGAATGTTGTAGAGCTGCAAGAACAGCTCCTTTGCAAAGCTCCGAGAGTGATAATTAAGCTCTCACCCATGTCAGATTTGAAATCGCTGTGCCGAGACTTGCAAAAGGTGAGTGACATTCACGTTGTGTCGGTCGAAAACGAGTGTAAGGAAGTCCTTGTCGAACTAAAAAGAGACTACATCGGGCAGCTGACTTTTCATGCCGTCAATATAACCAAGACAAACACCGACACACTTTCTTTTAATCAAGAAACTGACGAAACAGCTTGCGAATTTGTATCCTCAAAGGAGCAAATCGGCAGATTTATTTACGAACCCAATGCTTCTTTGATGAAGATTGGTCGTTTCGGAAGGCTTGTCGAAAAGTATGACTTCAAAAAACTGCACCCGCATTCGCATCTTTTTACTTCCGATGTGCCGATTGAACACTTCTGCGGCAGGAGTTTTGAAGTTGAAGAGATAAGAAAACCAAATGCCAAGGCACTTAAAGACATCAAGAAGGCAAACATAGTTGTCAGAAACTTCCCTCAGAGCGTCAAAGAGTTGCGACAACAAACCAAAATCAAGGAAGGTGGGGAGAATTACTTGTTTTTTACCACTCTTTGCGGCGAAGAGAAAGTCTGTCTGTTGTGCAAGAGAA
>SFPR01000117.1 GCA_004551865.1 Bacteroidales bacterium | reverse complement strand
TAGGGTTCGAATCCCTAACTCTCCGCCAAAAAAGCCCGAAAAATCAAGGTTTTCGGGCTTTTCTTTTTTGCCCTTTTGCTCAAAATCGGCTCAAAGCTATGGAAAGAACAGCCTGTTTTTTGGAAAGAACAAGGCGATTTCGGGCATTTTGGCGTATTCGAACCGTAAAAATCAGTTCTTTCCGCCATCATCTGAAATTTCGGTCCACTTGCTGCCGAAATTCACCGATTCGGGCAGTGCCATTCCGCTGACCATTGCCTTTGCCGAGGACAGCTTTGAAGTGTAGTCAAGGTGGGCATAGATGTTAGCGGTGGTGGAAAAATCGCTGTGTCCCAGCCACTCCTGAATTTGTTTCAGCGGTACGCCGTTTGCAAGAAGCAGGCTTGCACAACTGTGTCTTAAATCGTGAAAACGCATTCTTTTACAGCCGTGCTTTTGAATATACTGCGGGAAATAGCTTGTCAGATAATCCGGTCGCATTAAATCTCCCAGCTCGTCTACAAAGACATAACCGTCATATTCGTAGTTGTAGCAGTTGCCGCAGACCTTTTTGTTGACTTCCTGTGCCGCTTTTACTTCTTTGAAATACTCAGCAAAGCTGCCGACAAGCGGAAGTGTACGCATACTGGATTTTGTTTTTGCAGAGTCCTGTGCGTACATTTTTGTTTTTCCGTCCACTTGCAGCGATGTGACCGTGTGCCTAATAGTGATTGTGCCACGCTCAAAGTCAATGGCGTCCCATTTCAGTCCGCAGACCTCGCCACGACGCAAGCCGTAGAAAGCGGCGACTAAAACAGGAAGTTCCAGCTTTGTCCCTTTGACTACTTCAAATAAATGCTGCAGTTCTTCTGCATCAAGGAATACAGGCTGATAATCATTCTTTTTCGGGCGATCCACTTTCATTGCCACATTCTGCGTAACAAGGTCGGTTTTCATTGCGTATTTCAGCGCCTGATGAATAACGGCGTGATAGTGAATGACCGAGTTTGGTTTGACTGTTTTCAGCTTTTCGGAATAGAATTGCTGAATGTGTCTTGCCTCTAATCCCTGAAGCGTTACCGCTTTCTTACGAAAATACGGCTCAATCACCGATTTCACCATTTGCTCGTAAGAGCTGAATGTGGTTGCCTTAACACGCACCTTGACGATGTCCAGCCATTCGAGCAGATAGTCTGCAAACGGCATATCGGAAGCAAGCTCGCCGACTTCCTGCGGCGGTACAAATTCACTTCTGATTCGTGCAAGTTCGGCTTCGGCTTTGCGCTTGTTGCCCTTTTCGGGCAGTCCCGTGGAAAAGTATTTCACACGGCGTTTTCCGTTGTTGTTATAGTAGCTCAGCACTACATAATAAAAACCTTTTTTAACTTGTAGGTGTCCTGATACCATTGTTTTTAACTCCTTTCATTGTACATCACAGGAAAGACCTACACCGACAAGCCTATTATAGCTTGCCGGCATAGTTCTTTCCATTCTGCAAAAGTCACTCGCTGTACACTTTAGTTCGAATTAACGAGCGTCTCTGTTGCGTTCTCGTTGGCGTTTCAAAAGTTCCAAGCCTTTTAGAATATCTCGCTTGATTTGCTCATCGCTGTAATTTTGCGGAAAGTATTTGCGAAGCTCATCACGAGGCAGCTTGATTTGTTCCTTTTGATTTGGTTTTTCTTCCGACAAAATAGCGTAAATAGCATCGGCGGTAAGCAAGCCGTCCTGTGACATTTTCTTCAGCCTGATACTCTGTGCGTGTGATGGTGTGCAGTCATTCATATTGATTGCGTCAAGCAAAGTGAGCTGTTCTTCTCGGTCAAGGTAGGAGATTTCTACCGCAGGGTTGAAAGCGATTTTATTATCATCTACCATTGAAAGCAGTTCGGGAATTAAGTAAGTTAAGCGGATATATCTTCGCACTTGGTCTTTGCTTTCACCGGCTTCTTCGGCAATCTTTTCTACACTAAGCAACTTCTCTGCAACTTGCACAGAAGTTTTACCTTGGTGCTTTATGGCGTCCAGCTTCATCTTATACGCAAAGGCTTTTTCGCTTGGCAGAATTGTTTCTCTTTGCAGATTGGCGTCCACCATTGCGATTACCGCTTCGTCGTCTGACATCTCACGGACGATTACAGGCAGTGTTTCAATACCCAGCACC
>SFPR01000116.1 GCA_004551865.1 Bacteroidales bacterium | reverse complement strand
TAAATCTTTTCATATTACATTTTTATATTGGTGTGGAGATAGGATTCGAACCTATAATAACCAATAGAGAAATTATCTCTTCTCCACACTTGATTTTAGATATTAATCATTAATTTGATTACCATCTGCATCATAAAGATTACCATCAATAAGAAAGACAGTTCTTCCATCAATAGTAAGTTCTTGCTCTGGAACCATTTCAGCTTCATTAAGATCCTCTGCTCGGATTATTGAATCTTGCATTTTTTGCATAGCCGTCATTACATCGTTAACAGTAAGCAAATTTTGACCATAATGATGAAGAGTTTCTAACAACTTCTTCTCATCTTCATCTGAATAAGCAATACCTACTGGAACATTTGCAATTCTAACTATTCTAAGTCCATTTTTGCAAATCTTTGCAGTTTCAGAAATGTTAAACTGCTGAAGATCAGAATATTGCTCTTCAGCCTTTTTGGCATCAATTGCCTTTTTTGTTTTTACAAAACTCATAATTAATTAATTTTAAGTTGTTTTCATATTATTCAATATGAACAAAACGGCAAAATCTTTCGGCATAGTCACAAGTTTTTCGGTTGCGACAAGGCTTGCTTCTTTCATTTTCAAGATGTGGATGTCGCGCTCGCTAGGCGCGGAAATCGTCGGACTTTATCAAATTGCGCTCAGCACTCTCTTGATGCTCTTTACAATCACCGCAGGCGCACCGACAGTGCTCTCGCGCAAGATTGCGGAAGCAAGCGGAAACCTCAAAAAACAAAATTCGCTCGCGACGGCTTCGATGATTATGGGGCTTTGCATATCGGCGGCAATCTGCGCGCTGTTTTTCGGGCTGGGAAAGAAAATATCTCCCCTGTTTTCAAATCCCGACTGCTTGCCTATTTTCTTCATTATGCTTCCCACCCTTTTGACGTCAACGCTGTATGCGTCTTTGCGAAGTTGGTTTTGGGGGCGCAAGAAATTCGTTGCGTTTTCGTCCACCGAACTCGTCGACGAAATCGTCAAAATCGTGCTTTCAATCGTATTTACGGGCGGTTTGCTCTCTTGGCTCGACGGAGCGCAGAGCATTGCTTTGGCAATGACGATTTCCGACCTTGCGTGCGTAGTAATTTTGACAATACTGTTTTTCCTATCGGGCGGACGATTGACAAAACCGAGCGGATTCAAGGATTTGACGCTCAAAACAATTCCCCTTTCCGCAACGCGTATAATCACGTCTTTGGGCGCGTCTTTGACCGCCTATATTCTGCCCAAAATGCTTGTAAAATCGGGACTTACGCTTGCGGAAGCGACGGCGCAGTACGGCAGAGTGTCGGGCATGGCTCTTCCGCTCATCATGGCGCCCGTGGCGTTTATAAGCGCGCTGTCCGTGGTGTTCGTTCCCGACGTTGCCGAATCGCGCTCAAAAGGCGATATGGACGCCGTGCGTGCGAAAATGGCAACCTCTATGCTGTTTGCAATCGTCATTGCGTGTTTGTTTTTTGCGGTTTATTTGCCGCTCGGGCAAAGCCTCGGCTTGCTTCTTTTCAAAGACAAAGAGGCGGGCAAGTTCGTGTCTTACTGTTCGTTTATGCTCTTTCCAATCGCCACGGCGCAAGCGACCACGCCTATGCTAAACTCGCTCGGCAAAGAGCAAAACACACTTCTCAACACGATTGTGGGAGCGGTGGCAATGATTCCGTGCGTGCTGTTTATGCCAAAATACATAGGCGTGTACGCAATGGCGCTCTCAACCGGCACTTGCTTTTTGCTCATTGCGATTTTAAATCTGATAGTCCTCAAAAAAGAAGTCGGCTCGTTTATCAACCACAAGAAAAACGTGCCTATGATTTTGCTTTCCGTTCCGCTTGCCGTTACGGGACTTTTCGCGGCGAAACTGCTTTGCAATTATGCCGATTATATCACCGCAATCGTGGTTGTGGGCGTGTACGTTCTTTTCTTTTTCTTCCTCATCGTATCCGCTTTCAACGTGGTTGACGTCACCGCTTGCGTCAAAATGTTTGCTCCAAGCCATGAAAAACCCGCAAAAATCACGAGAAAAACACATAAAAAACGCAAGGAAAAACGTGAAAAATCGCTATGCGATTTCAAGAGTAAGCACCATACGCGCGCAAAGGCGCATAAGTGTGGTTTGCAAAAATCGAGAG
>SFPR01000014.1 GCA_004551865.1 Bacteroidales bacterium | reverse complement strand
GCTTTCAAATTAGTATCTTTGCAGTTGCAAACACAACAGGTAAGCTTTTATTGGAGTTGTTCGAGTTGTTGTGAATTGCTTTCAAATTAGTATCTTTGCAGTTGTAAACACAACTCCCAATTTTCGCCTGGTTGCAGATAATGTGTTGTGAATTGCTTTCAAATTAGTATCTTTGCAGTTGTAAACACAACTCTGTCAAGGTATGTTTTGGTAAATCCAAAGTTGTGAATTGCTTTCAAATTAGTATCTTTGCAGTTGTAAACACAACCTTTGTTGGTACTCCGAGATAGTCAGACAAAGTTGTGAATTGCTTTCAAATAGGTATGTTTTAGTAAAACCATGGTTGTGAATTGCTTTCAAATTAGTATCTTTGCAGTTGTAAACACAACCTCATATTACCTTTTTCGTCGAATGGTTCTTGTTGTGAATTGCTTTCAAATTAGTATCTTTGCAGTTGTAAACACAACCTGTTTTGTGCTAATCCTATAAGAGGTGCATGTTGTGAATTGCTTTCAAATTAGTATCTTTGCAGTTGTAAACACAACCCACTAAGCCGTAAACGATTGGTGCCAAGACGTTGTGAATTGCTTTCAAATTAGTATCTTTGCAGTTGTAAACACAACCATGATGCGGACAGCGTTGCAAGGCAGGTTGTTGTGAATTGCTTTCAAATTAGTATCTTTGCAGTTGTAAACACAACTCTCGTAGTCAGCAATAAACGCCTGTCTTAGTTGTGAATTGCTTTCAAATTAGTATCTTTGCAGTTGTAAACACAACTTGTTGAAAATTGGAAATTTCCAACAAAAGTTGTGAATTGCTTTCAAATTAGTATCTTTGCAGTTGTAAACACAACCATTTCCTCTTTGGAAGCATCACATTGGATAGTTGTGAATTGCTTTCAAATTAGTATCTTTGCAGTTGTAAACACAACCTGAATCCGGGTAAGTTGCTCGGATTTAGTTGTTTATAGGGCTGATTAGAAAATAAAAATCGGCGAGTTTAGAATAGTTCTAATTGCTGGGTGCAGCCTTTTTGTTGTTCCGGTTTGCGGCAATAGAAGATTTCTATTTCGCCAAATTGTTTGTCGGTTATGCAGAACATTCCTACTTTTCCATGTTCCGGCATGGCGTTCTTTACTCGTTTGATGTGGACATCGGCATTTTCTTTGCTCGGACAATGTCGCACATAGATAGAGAATTGAAACATGGTAAAACCGTCTTCCAAAAGGGTTTTACGAAATTTGGCTGCTGCCGCCCGGTCTTTCTTGGTTTCGGTCGGCAAATCAAAAAGTACCATTACCCACATAATTCTGTATTCGCTAAATCTTTGCATTGGTTATATTGTTGGATAGATTATCTTTCTTGCTTCACCCGAATAGCATTTTTGTAATGAGGCGGTGGTGGTGCTGACTGCCACCATGAGGGGACTGCGTTGTGAGTTGATTGTTACATCGAGTACCGGTATTTGGAGGAGTTGGGATTTTAATTCGTTGTTTAATTCGCTGCAATCGGGATTGTTGTCAAATATATTGAAGATATGTTTATCGACGTATGGTCGGTAGGGTTCCATGATGTCGTCTGCCAAACAGTAGGCGTTGTATTTGTTTCGGTGGTGAATGCCGAGTGTGGGCAGCAGTCCGCTCGATACCAAGCCTCTTGCCACTATGGCTCGGAGGATTGAGTACCCATAGTTCAGCAGGTTGTTTGGCGGTGCGGCTTCTCTCGAACGAACAAAGTCGGGGATTGAGGGGAAGGCGTTTTGCCAATAATAGACGGCTGCACGGGCTTCCATGTTGTCGCTGTCGCCACTTTTGACTTGTGTAGCCCAGCGGAGCATATTGCGGACTTCGACGCCTCTGCATTCTCGAAGAACGGCAGCTTGGTTTTGTATCTTGGCGACGATGGTTTGTTGCCATAGTTGTTTTTTTAGTGGGAGGGAGGCTTCAATCTGGTAACGCATTCGTTCGGTCTGGGTGGTGTTGCCTGCAAGTGGCAGGTGCATGGCTATGGGCAGGTGGCTTTGGTTGCAGGTTATCACGGCACAGTTGTTGTCTATCAGTTGTTCCAAGACGCTCTGGGTGATAGTGATACGTTGATTGTCCAAGACGACAATGCCGATGTCTTCAATCGGAATGGTGGTAACGGCACTCTGCTTGAAACTTTCGGGCAGAGTGTCGTTGTTTTCCACTTCTGGCAACTTGATAACCAACTGTTTGTTCTTCACCGACAGATATGCCGGATTTGAAAAACACAACGTTCGCTTAATCATAGTGCTTTGATTTGTTCAAAAATTCAATTCGTCCGTTTATGATTTCAAAATCGACTCCGATAAGCAGATACTTTAATCCGTTTATGCTTTGCCTTATCTTTTGAGGAATGTTGTCAAAGCTTTTTATACTTTCACCTTTGCCAAGTTCTTTGTCAGGTTGGGCATTTGCGTGATGAATGAGTTTTATTAAACATGATTTTTTCTCAAAACCATTGATTACATATAGGCGTTTTGATAATTGGTCGTTGTCTATATCAAATAGTTCGTGTGGAGTGTCTTTGTAGATAAGTACCATTTGCCCCCGTGTCAGTTTCTGACAGAGGTAAAGTGTATTATTGTTGTCTGATTGGGTTGTTCGAGGAATAAACTCCCCACATTCTTTGTGATTTTGTGCTATTTCAAAGAGATTGTAAGGAATGTATTTTACTTCTTTTGTGTCTTTGTTTTCATACTTGCACATGGTACATAAATCACCAACTTCGGCATAGTAGTAGTTTTTGTAGTCTTTCTTGGATTTGTACGTCTGCTCTTTTATTTGTAAAGGTTTCTTTACGGAAGTATAACAACGAATATGTCTTACCTTTCTTCCATTGTCAAACAATCCACCTTTCTCTGCTATTGCCGTTTTGAAATCAACCGAAGGTACTTCTGATCCCTCTGGACAGAAAGGTTTTATTAAACGTTTATATAGAGCTTTATCTACTATTGCATTCTCCAATTCTTTCCAATTCTTAAAACCTTTGTCTTTTTCGTTTGCTTTGTATTTTAGGACACGTCTGATAACAAAGTGTTGTTCTCCGTCAATTTCTATGCAACCATAGAAACTATCTTGGTGTAAACTTCCTCTGATACAGTCGCCTGTTATCCATTGTTCGTGCTTTCTGTCTATCTTTCCTCTTATGCGTTTGCGACGTTTTGCAGGTGTAAGTGTTTGGTCTTTGGCTATATGTGTAACAAAAATATTTTGTTCGATATAGTCTTTGACTGCTGTAACATCATTCGGGAAATAAGTCTGTTTTTCTTTTTCGAGTTCTTGTCTGTATGCAGGGTTAGTTTTGTACTCTTTCATCAGATAGAACAATCTCATCATTTTCTCCTTTTCTTTTGCCGATGGGACAAGGGTAAGCACAGCTGCATCAATGGCATGGTGGGAGTGATTGTTTCTGTCTTTCTGTTCGTCTATTTGTTGTATTCCTATAATCTTGCGGAAAGTTGAGGTGATTTCACCTCGTTGCACGCTGACGTGGTCAAATGCAGTCTTTAAATAATGATATGCATACTTGGTTATGATACGAGTGTCATTTAGTTGGTTGTTTCTGAAACTATCGGTAACTTCTGTAATTGTAAATGTATTTAGTTTCTTCTCCCAATATGAGAGTTCCATGTTCCACAAGTGTTTTTGCCTTATGCAGTAGTCTTTTCTGTCTTTTGTTTGAGCTTTTTTCGATTCTTCTTTCCAATGATACACTCGTTCTTTCAGTGATTTTACTTTCTTTTCCCACATTTCTAATCGTGGCTTGATTTCATCATAATTTGGAAGTTGTGAAGGAATAGAGTTTCGTTTGGTGCTTCGGTTGAAACGGGCATCGCAAATAGTAAGATTTGAGAGAGAATCATCAAAAGAAATGCTGCGTGGTATTGTGTGTTCGATGTCAAATTTGTTTTCATCAAACAGCTCGCTTATCGAAATGGTCTTACCTGTATAAAGACAGCAACAATTTTGTTCAAGCCATAGTTTGTATTTTGCAATTTTGCTTGTTTTTACTTTTGTCCAAGTGTCGTTAATTCCTTTGTTTGAGACCTCGTCTTTCTCTTGTTTATCAGTGTCCGTAATATTTGCTTGGTCGATTAGGATTTTTGCTTTTCTTATTCGGTCATCAGAAATAGGTTCATTTGGATAGTATTCTCCGATTATCTTTTCAATCGCTTTATTTTCATCTTCTTGTCTTTGCTGGTATTCTTTGATTGCCCAACGCATATTGGCATCATTTACTTCTCGGGCTGTTTCTACAACAATTCTTGTGCTTTCGTCAATCTTTCCTTCTTCGATTAGTTTGTTGATTTGAGAACGCAAGGTATGGAGTATTCTCATTGCCATAGGGTTCTTCAATGCTCCGATTACAGGGCTTTTCAACAATCTGACACATCTGCAATCATCTAATACAACCTTGCTTGCTATCGGATAGATTTCAATCATTGATGGATGATATATCTTTTGCAAGTCTTTTGTGTCAAGATAGAAATAAGTCTCTGTTAAATAGTTGGCAAGGCTGTCTGCCAATTTTGGTTGTTCATAGTATTTTCTCGAAGAGTTGCGGAAGAAGTTTTGATATAGTTCGCCGACTTTCTTTCTGATTTCTTCTTGCTCTTGGTTTGTTTTTTCAGTCCATGCTTTTTCACCAAAATGTCTTTTGAGTTTGCATTCAATGTCAGAGTAATCATTCTCTTGCAGTACATAATCTGTATTGTGTTCGGCAAATCGTTGGTCATAGTCCAAAGATTTGTAATCCGAGATTAAATCATTAACTATGTTGTAAACTTCCTTTTGATGTCTGTTGTTGGCTGTGATAGTTTTAAGTTTTTCCACCACATCATTCTCAACTTCGCTCCATTTATCTCCAAATATTTCAGGAAGTTTTGCCAAAAGTACTGCATCGGTATAAATCAAACCTCTTTTTAAGAATGGATTGATGTTTCTGATTGCTTTGAGACTCAATGAGGCATAATCTTGTTGGATGTTGTTGTAAATAGTGCATAGTTGCTTTGCTTTTTTGTCATCAAAGCCAAGAGTGTTTTTTGCAAATTCTTCAACAAATTCTTGTTCATCGAAGGAAAAACAAATATGCCAAAGGTCAAGGTAGGAGTAAGTTACTTTGTGAACCTCTCCTGTCTTATGGTTAATTCGCTCTTTATTGGTTTCAAAAGTCCATTGCTTATAGTCATCGCCCAATAGGTTTTTCAAACGAGCAGACACAGGACAAGCCGAAACATTGGTTTTGTCAGGATAATTGATTGTTTCTTTGCCTTTATCATTTGATAGTGCTATGTTTAACTTTGCCGAGAGCCACTCTCTTATTTCGCTGAATGGAAAGTATGATTTTACTCTCAAAAACTTTTCTTTGAACAACTGCTCTTTAAGTTCCAAAGTCAAACGTTGCCATTCTGCGGTCGGATTGGTTCTGTACAATATGTTGTTGATAAAGCACCATGCTCTGTATTCTTCAAATTCGGGGTGAGAGATTGGACAGCGTGCTTTGCCGGGTTCTAACGTACAAGTGCCAACCTTGCCTTTTTGAGAGCGAAGAGGTCGTTTGTAGAATATTGTTCCTTCTTTCTTCTTTTCGCTTGTCAGACGTTTGAAGAACTCACTATTGGTGTCCAATCCTTCTTGAAATTCAAATATTTTTTTGATTTCCTCTTTGTATTGACTTCTTACTGCTTGGTATTCGCTTTCTTTTATTCTTATGCCCTGTTTTTCTAATTCATGAAAAGCATATCCGACTGTTGGAATGTTGTTTTTCTCCATGAAATCAACCAATTTCTGAGACTTCTTTGTTTCGGATTTCTTTAATTCTGTCGAAAAATCAAGTTCTCCTGTTATTTCGGCTTCGGACAATTCTTTCAGTGTTTCACCCTTGCTGCTTTTAAATCCTCTTCTTTGAGCAATGTGATATAGTATTCTTCCCAATTTGAACCTGTCGATTTGTTGTGTAAAGTCAAATTGTTTTTGCATTATTTCTGCACGCAGTGCGTATGGACTTGTATAGTCAGGCTTGCCGTCCAAATCGAAATCCAACCTCACCCATTGTTCAAACTCTGCTGCATCAATGGGATATTGTCTTCTCAAACCTTTCTCCTTGTCGTACTTCCTCCATTTGTCCAAATCTTCCATCGACAAAGGACAACAATCATTTTTGATAAGCAATTCCAATGTTGCCCATATCCTGTATTTTCTCGACTGATACAATCGTCTTATTGATCTTTTTTTCGTTCGTTCTGCTGCGTATGAAAATTCACCGGAAGTACCTGTACCGACACCCGATTTGAATATTACAGAACTGAAGAAATCTAATTGTTCAACGAAAGAATTACCTTTGTCTGTGTCTCTGACTGCCAATCCTATTGAGTTGGTTCCCAAGTCAATGCCTAAAATCTTGCTCATTTTTTTAATTAGTTTATTGCCATTTTCAAAATTCTTCTTACCTTTGCAGCAAAGATACTACTATGTGAAAGCTTTTCACAATAAGGCTATAAGCCGAAGAGTTATCTAACTCCCGCGTACTCCGTGGGAGTATTTTTTTTGCTGCCAATCACACGGCAAATATACAAAATTACTTTTTATTAAGGGCGTTTTATACAATTTTCCTTTCTTTTTACCCCAATATTGTGCAGAGGATTTCGTGGGAGCGGATTGGTCTGCCGGCGGTGATGTGGATTGCGTAGAAGTGCAAGATGTTGCTAAGGAGTTCTCTTCGCTCGGCAAGGGTTCGGGTTATGCGTTCTGTTGGCAGGGAGAGCAGTCTGTGCAGGCTTTCCGAGGCTTCGGGAGCAAGGGTGTCGCTTTCCTGCATTGTTGCAACGAAAGCTCCTGTTCTCAGATTGAAGCAGGGGTGGGCGGCATCGTAGTTGTCTTGCGGACAGAAGCCGAGAATGCTTGCGAGCTTGATAAGGAAACGCAGGTGAAACTCCGCCGTATCCTTGGCTTCTGCCACCTCCAAGGCTGCAATTTCGCTTGCGAGCAACTCGAACAGCTCTCGGTTGGGAACGCTCTCTTTGACCGACAGATTGATGACCTCGGTCAGAAAGAGAGCAAGAGTAGTTTTGACAATGTCGGTAGAGATTTGTTCGTATGAGCCTGTAAGTTGTGAGGAACGAATGCTGCTCAGCTTGGCTTTTGGGGTCTGACTTATTTCCAATTCGACCACACGGAGAGCCTGAAAGTGCTGAGGCTTGGAGTTGCCACGACTTTTGCGAGCCGAACGCAAGATATAGCTCTGCAATCCGAACTCTTGGGTGTAGGCTTTGATGATGAGACTGTTGTCGGTGTAGGCTGTTGTGCCTATGATGATTGCACGTGTGGTGTAAATCATTGCTCTTATCGTATTATCAGGACTTTTCCGCAGGCTGTCCGGCTGCCTTCCTCTGCCGAAGAGAAGATGAGATACACTCCGCTTGCCACCTCTTCGCCGTTGAAGTTCCTACCGTCCCATACTGCCTGTCCTCCTATGGATTTGAGATGAGCCACCGTCTTGCCCGCAACGTCTGTTATCCTTACGTCAGAGTCTGCCACAAATCCCTTGATTGCAATCGTTCCACTGTGATGTGGTCTCAGAGGGTTGGGATAGACCGTGAGCTTGCCCGCCTCTTCTGCACCCTTGGTCGATTCGGCTTTGTAGGACACAATTCCGCGGTCTGTTCCAATGAATACCTCGCCTGTTTTGCCGTTTTGAGCCATGCAGATGATACGGTTGGAAATCAGGGGGCTGTTCTCGGCAGTAAAGTGAAAGAGTTGTTCGTTGCCCGAAGCAGAGAGGACATAGATGCCGTTTCTTTCGGTGCCTACCCATTTGCGGTTGCCTCCGTCAATCATTATGCAGGTTATGTTCTCGAAGTTGAGAAGGTATTGAGCAATGCCGTTTTCTTGGTAGATGATGTTCTGACACTCGGTTTTGGAAGTCAATCCGTCGCTTGTTTCAAAGATGTCGGCAATGTTGTATGCCACTTTGATGCCTTTGTCTGTTCCAATCCACATTTCGCCGTCCATGTCCTGCGTTATGCAGTTCACCTTGGTCGTCTTGTCATACGAACCATTGTTGGGGTCGAGCAGAACTTTGTTGCCGTTGTTGTCCAACACTAATATCTTGTTGTTTGCCGTCCAGAGGAACTTGTAGTGATAAAACTTGTCGAGTTCCATTCCCATTATCTCGTTCAGTCCTATTGCCGAATAGGTCTCGAACTTGCCCCAAGTGTTGTCGTATGTCAGATAACAAAAGCCGTCTTGCACCATGGAGTTTGCAATCAGCAGGTTTGCCGATTCGTCATACTCAACCTTTGCAATACGATAGCAGTAGGGGTGAGGGATTATGGTGTTGTTGGTGTTCTCTTGAGTGTAAACGTTTATTATCTTGCCGTTTCGTACCTCTATTACGCCGTTCCACCACGATGAAAGCATGAGATGTTTGGGGTCGCGAGGGTCGATAGCTACGTTCAGCACGTCTTTGAGTGTGTCCAATGCAGGAGTTTCGTCAAGAGCCTGCCAATAGTATCCGTCAAAGATATAGACGTTGGCTTTGATGCCTCGGGGAGCGTTTTGAATTGTCTTGCCTCCCGGTGCCACATATATCTCTTGCCTCCCGGTGCCACATATATCTTTCCGTCTTCCGAGGCGGTAATCGAGAAGACATCGTTGCTCATCGGACCGTCGGGGAAGTACTTTTTGACAGTCAGAGAGCCTTGCTTGTAGTTCTCATAGCACAACAAGCCCTCATATTCGTGAGCCAACCATATATCCTCACCGTCAATTATCGCATCGCACACGTCCAAGTGGGCATTGTGAAGCGGATTCCACTCATCGCTCAGGTGAAAGAACTCATGTCCCGAACTCACATCGTTGCTGTGATAGAAATTGACACTTCTGTAAGCAACCAAGGTAAGCACATCGTCCTCCAATCGCAGGTTGCGGACATATTGGTCGTCGAATGCGGTTCGCCAGTTTGTTCCGTCAAAGATGTATATGGTGCTGTTGGTCGAGCTTTCGGAAGCAGTGCCGACAAGCAGCTCCGAAGGGTTAATTTGCAAAAGAAAGTTGATGTTGTAGTCCCCTTTTCCGGTATTGGCAATGTCGCTCATGCGTTGCCACGTTTGGCTCGACGCCAAGGCATTGCTGTTTTTGGGAGCGTACAGAAGTCCCTCGGCAGTTGCCGCAAAGATTGCAGTGTCGTTGATTGCCACCGCATTGACTGCCACCTTTGCACTGTTTGTTCCTATGTAGTAGGTGTCGTAAATCTCTCGTCGCATAAGGTCCAAGACCACTATTCCGAAGCCGCACGAAAGATAAGCCTTGCCGGAGTTGAAACAGATGTTGTTTATCGACTTGCTACCCTCAATGCTTCGCACCTTTATGTCCGATATGTTGTACACCTTGTCGTTTTGAACAATGTCGATATTGGAGTTGTCGTAGGTGATGATTGTAGATTTTGTTTCGGGGTCGTATGCTGTTACCTTTACTCCGGCATCAGACAGCCCGTTTACTTTCGAGAACCTTTTGCTTGATCTGTCGTACTTATTGACATAAAAGAGCGAACTCTCCGAAGCTGCCAAGACAGAGCTTCCGGTCGAAAAGACCGCATGAGTTGCATAGTAGGACAAATGGTCCTGCCACTGACCTATTGCAGAGTTGTAATACTGAGCCTGTGAGGCAACAAACCCGAAAACGACAAATATAACGCTAAGACAAAATCTCTTCATCGGCATATATACTTAAAACAACATAGGGGGAACGTAAGAACTTCCCCCTGTATTTTATCCTTGTGATTATTTGTTGTCTATTGACCGACAGCTTCCTTCAATCTCTCGGCATTTTCCGCAAGTTGGAGAGCATCTAACACATCTTGAATTTCGCCGTCCATGAACACAGGCAGATTGTACATCGTCCAATTTATTCTGTGGTCGGTAACTCTCGACTGAGGGTAGTTGTACGTTCTGATTTTTGCCGAACGGTCTCCGGTAGAGACCATGGTTTTTCGTTTGGAGGCAATCTCGTTCAGATACTTGTTGTATTCCAACTCGAACAAACGAGTTCTCAATACGGTGAGAGCTTTGTCGAAGTTCTTGATTTGAGACTTCTGGTCTTGGCATGAAACCACAATGCCGGTGGGAATGTGTGTCAGTCTGATTGCAGAATAAGTTGTATTGACCGATTGACCTCCCGGACCGGACGAACAAAAAGTGTCTTTGCGAATGTCGCTCATCTTCAAATCGACATCGAACTCCTCTGCTTCGGGAAGGACGACCACCGATGCTGCCGAAGTGTGTACTCGTCCCTGAGTTTCGGTTTGCGGCACTCTCTGAACGCGGTGAACACCCGACTCGTACTTCATCTGTCCGTAAACACCCTCTCCCGAAACGTTAAGCACAATCTCCTTATATCCGCCCACCGTTCCTTCGGTGAAATCGACAATCTCCGTCTTCCAACCTTTCTTCTCAAAAAACTTGGTGTACATTCTGTACAAGTCGCCTGCAAAGATGCTTGCCTCATCGCCACCTGTTCCTGCACGGATTTCAAACACCGCATTCTTGCCGTCCTGAGGGTCGGACGGAATGAGCATCAGGCGAATGTCATCTTCCATCTGCTGACGTTTCTCGGTGAGTTCTCCAAGCTCCTGCTTTGCCATTTCCTTAAACTCCTCGTCCTTTTCGTTGTTAAGCACAAACTTGGCGTTCTCTATATTTTCCAAAACGTTTTTGTATTCCTTGTAGGCGGCGATTATGGGCTGCAAATCCTTGTAATCCTTGCTGAGTTTGACATAGTGCTTCATGTCGTTCATCACCTCCGGATCGTTCATCTGCTTCTCAATCTCCAAAAACTTCTCGTGGATAGCTTCCAATTTCTCTAACATAACTCGTCTGCTTTTTCGGTCTGCAAAATTACGAAAAATCCGTCATATCACAAAAGAATACACAACAGCAGGCTGTTTGTGGAGAGTTACTCTATTCTGAAAATAGGTATTGTTCTTTTCGTACCATCACGATACATGGTATAAACACCAATCTGCCTTGCACACTTTCCGGAAGGGACTTCGATTATTTCGTTGTCATAATAACTCTTTTTATTCGGAGTAATGAGCAACGCCATTGGGAAATGGTCTTCGTCAATTCCGATCAGGTCGGCTACGAATGTGATTTCCTTGCCGCAATTAACGTACGCAAAAACCTTGTCTTTGGAGATTTGTTCTTTTACCATGAACTTGCCGATGTCTTCTCTGCATTCTCCCGCAGTTTTGAAATACTCTGTGGTATCGTAATCAATGTTTGCTGCAATGAGATACCCGATTGCCAAGAGGGTTGCTCCAACAATCATGCCAATGATGAAAATTACTATCGGCTTTTTCATAGACTATTAGTTTAATAAATATTCCCCATTAAGCCCTATATACTCTGTTCCTTCGTATTCTATGTAAAACATATTTGGCGTCGGATTTTGGATAGGTACTTTTGTCGTTATGAAACGTTGAGCATTGGCATCGCATTTAGGAATGAATGTTTCCCTTTCAGTTCCCTTGCTGTTGATATAGGAGGAAACAAAGAATGTGTTGTCGATATAGTGAATGGTTGAAAAATCTCGGTTAAAACTATATGCTATACGATTGCGAAGTTGAAGCGGAGTATTGTTTGCCAAATAGTTATAAGTGAAATAATCAGAGGGAAATGAATGCTTTGGGTTGCAGTCGGTAAAACGTTCGTTGATTATCGGAATTGAACCTATCGTTATGTATGAGTGAGGTGGTATGCAGGCAAATTGCAGGTTGTTGTACGCCTGAGTGCTTTGTGTGGTAACTATTGTGCCGGAAAGACTTGAAGAAGAATAACTACTGCTTGAGGTTACTTTGTTTTCGCTATAAGGAATTGCAAGATTGTTCTTGATACAGAAACTCTGCGGCAAGATAATAAAGACATCTTTGTCGGTTTTGTTGATAATGTCAAACTTCATATACAACCCTTCTCTCCAAAAGTTGTACAGGAGTTTCAAATCATTATTTTCTGACACAAGATAACCTTCGTTAGGTTTCACATTTTCGGAATAGTCCAATGTTACAACTTGGAAAAATGTTGAGTTGCAAGATACAAACAACAATGCGAGCAGTGCAATGCCCGATACTCTTTTTGTAATACTTTTGAATTTCATAACTATCATGATTTTTTTTGTTGCAAAGCTAAGAAAATTTGACGATATATTGCGTATTAAAGTGGCTTCTCCCAAATATCAAAATGGTCTTCGGTGGTGGGGTTATTTGGATCTAAAAGTTTGGCTGTCATCTGTATGAAAGGGATTTTTGGTTTGAACATTTGGCACGATAGAGGATTGTTGTCTTTGCAGTATTTAGGGTTTCCACATTTTTTATACAGCATACAAAAGTCTTTGGAAAGACTATCCGTTTTTTGCCAAAAACACAATTGACAATCTTTCTTTAGATACCCCTTGATAAACGCTTGACATTTTCCAATAAGGAGTAAAGAACCACTATGAATATTGTCAAACCTATTGACGGAAATTTCAAAAATTCCTCTCCGTTTTTTGTCATAATTCTTACAAGAGAATTTGGTGTCTAAAAAGCTTTTTTGTGAAGGAAAGAGAAT
Organism: Bacteroidales bacterium; assembly: GCA_004551865.1. Classification (GTDB taxonomy): domain Bacteria; phylum Bacteroidota; class Bacteroidia; order Bacteroidales; family P3; genus Onthomorpha. The sequence continues at coordinate 40,110 of SFPR01000014.1, read as the reverse complement.
ATATTTTGAAATTGGTGTATGAATATTGTTGCAAGAAGTTTCTTTCTTGAAATTGTACAATTTGATGTTTTCACCCTCTGTCAGTTTGTTGGAGTTGATTATGCTTAGAATGTCTTCTTCTGTTTCTATTTTAATTTCGATTATTCTGATACCCGAGTTCTTCTTCTCTTCTTCGCATTTGTGGGTTACGAAGATTTCGATGAAGATTGGGTCATCAGAATTATTTGTCCTATTGCAAAACAAATCTGCTCTAAATCCTTTGTAGGTTCGTTCGGGTGTGCAACTATCGTAGTATTCCTTCAAGTTAAATCCTTGTTGCCATGTTTGTTTGCATAAGCTGTTGGAAAATTTGCAGGTGTTTATGCTTTCGCATACTCTTGTTGAGTTCATTATCAAATTAACACGATCTTGTTTGTTGAACCAATCCATGATTAGTTTTTCGGCAAGAGCGTGCAGATAGCCGTCATGAGGGCAATCTGAATGTGCTTTATGGGAGAAGTGGTGTCTTCGTATTTTCCCTTGTTTCGGAAACATTTCCTGATGACAATTCGGGCAAAAGAAATGACGTTCGACTTTTTTGCCGGACTCTTTCGTTTCAACATCTTTGATGTCTATGATATTGTCTGCTTCATCTAACGCAAAATGTTGCAATTCTTTTTGCTTTCTCGGTTGCTTTTCTTGGTCTTCTTCCATGATTTTGTATCTTGATTACAACTACTGCTGCTTTGGTATTAAACCAATGTAACCTTGTCGTTGCAAAGTTACGGATTTTTTTGATTTTCAACAAATATGGTGTTGATTGTTTGTAGTCAAATTGTTTGTTCAGAACATGGAAAGACAACAATGGTCTTATCTTCTGCTTACAACTTGTCCTCGAAACGCTGTCAGCAACGCTAATAAGTTGCTGATGAGAAAAAGTAATTGATTACTTCTTCGCATAGCTTGTGGCTCGTCCTTTGCCGACTTTTTCGATAAAACCTGCTTCGTGCAATTCTTTCAAAGTGCGTTCAATAGTCGTTTCGCTAATGTCGGGGCAAAGTGTGGCTATGTCTGCTTTTTTGACTAATCCGAGTTTCTTTTCAAACACTGCTTTTACTCTGTCAGTTTTGGACAATTTGCGATATTTGAGATGCTCTATGCGACTTTGAAACTCATTGCATGCTTTCAGTACGATTCCTAAATAGTATTTGACAAAAGGTGCATAATCGCTCTTGTTGTCATGCCATTCGACCGAACTATTGTGCAAGGCTTCATAGTAGGTTTCTTTTGTTTGTTCTATCAACATTTCTATGCTGACATACTTGCCTGCGATGTAGCCGCTACGATATAGCAAAAGCAAGGTCAATAGGCGGCTCATTCGTCCGTTGCCATCGTTGAATGGGTGAATGCAAAGGAAGTCTATAATAAACATCGCAATCAACAGCAAGGGGTCATATTCGGCTCGTTCGATTGCATAGTTAAACTCGTTGCACAAATTCTCCACAGCCTCGGGAGTTTGAAACGCAGGAACAGGTATAAATCGTACTCGTTGTTGTCTGCCTTTGCCTGATTCGGCAATTACATTATCAGCATTCTTAAATCTGCCTCCCATATCGCTGCTGCCGAAACTATATAGATTGCGATGTAGTTGCAGGATAGTGTTAGGACGAACGGGGATATACTCGTAATTGTCATGAATAGTAGCCAAAACCTCTCTATATCCGGCAATCTCCTCTTCGGAACGGTTGCGTGGTTCTGCCTTTTTCATAACCAATGCTTCCAATCGTTCGTCTGATGTATATATGCCTTCAATTTTGTTGGACGCTCCGGTGCTTTGAATTTTGGCTATGTCCAACAATGCTGTCAGTACATCGGCTTCGGCTGCTGAGTATAACTCTTGTCTGCCTCTGTATTCGTGCAATGCTGTCAGCATATTGACAATGTCTGGTGTCAATAGCTGTTTGGGAGCTTCTTTGTAATCGAATGTGTGCATACATTGTGTTTTTTTGTCGTTGCAAAGTTACGGATTTTCTCTTTGTTTTCTGCATCAAAGGTGATAAATCTGCCTCATTTTTGTCTCTTTTGATGCAGATTTTGGCAAGATGATGCAGATTGAGCGTTCGCAGATGTCGTGCGTCTTTCTGTGTTTGCTTGCTGCATGAGTGCTTTGTCGTCTTGTATTGTTCTGTTTGGCTTTGATACTTTTTCTTTTTCGTTGTCGTCTTGTTGAGGTTTGTAGATTTGGTTTTGCGTCAAAGTTCTGCAATTTTCTTCGATTTTTCTTTCGTGGAATTTATTCTCCGCAATGTGTTCTTTTTTTTCTTTCTACACCCCCCCTAAAGGGGGGATGTAGAGTGTAGAAAGAAAAAAATCAGAGAACACATTTTCGCAAAAATCGTAAGAAGTGTGCAATGCCTCCAAATATGTGGAGAGCGTTGTTTTTGCATACAAAAGATTTTGATGTTTTTAGTATCAAAGTGAAATTGTTTGGCAAGACTTGTCGAAAAAACAAACGGACAGTTTAAGCCTATTTGACGGACAAAGATGCGGAATGTGAGTGATTTTTTGTACTTTTGCACTTTGTAAATTTTGTGATTATGAGTAAGTGGAGTTTTTGTAAGTGGTTGTGTTTTATTGCTTTGCCGATGTTTTTTGCTGTCGGTTGTTCAAAAAAAAGCGAGGTGAAGAACGACAATCCTAAGGGTTTACCTTCTTCGGGAGGAAAGACTTTGGAGGTGTTGGTGATTGTGCCGGAGCAGCTCTACAAGGGCGAGTTGAAAGACAGCATAGGTCATTGTTTCATGAAGGCTTGCGAGGGACTGCCACAGGCGGAGCCTTTGTTTGATGTGGTGCAAATGAATCCCGAGGGCTTCTTCAATTCGGAGATGTTGCAGAAGCACAGAAATATCATCGTTATCGACATGAAGGCAGGCAACGCCAACAAGTTGAAAGCCACAGTTGATTTCAAATCGACGCCTCAGGCTTACTTCCTTTTTGAGACGGACAATCGCGACAGCCTTTTTGCATTGCTTTCTCGCAATGCCGACAAAATCCGCAACCAATTTTACGAAAACGAACGCAAAAGAGTATATTCGGCTTTCAAGCGATTGGAAAACACCGATGTAACGAGAAAGATGAAGAAACGATTTGGTTTTTGGCTCACAGTGTCGGAGGAGTTTTACATTGCGGCGGACAAGTCGGATTTTATGTGGCTGAGAAAGGAGACCAAGGACGAGAGTCTGGATATTATGATTTGCACAAAACCATATTCGGGAAAGATGCTGCCTTCGCAAGAGGAGATTATCGCAATGAGGGATTCTGTGGCAAAGGCAAACATTCCCGGACCTGCAAAGGATTCGTACATGGGAACGGAAACCCGCAGCCCGTTTTATTCTCAGAGGGTGTCAATCGGAGGATTTGAAGCCGAGGAGACTCGGGGTTTGTGGAGGTTGTTTGGCGATTGGATGGGAGGACCGTTTGTGAACTATTGTTTCATTGACGAGCTTCACGGTCGTTTGGTGATGATTGACTGCTTTGTCTATTGTCCGCGACACCCCAAGAGAGACCGCCTCATGCAGTTGGAGGGTATAGCGTATGGATTGAAAACAGTTCAAAACGAATAGATAAAGACAGATAAAACGGCGATTTGAACGAATGAAATGGCGTTTTATTTGAATTATTTGGCATTTTATTTTGTTCACTTTTGAAAAAGTCTGTAATTTTGCAACTTAATTCGGAGCAGTGGCAAAAAGTGGGAGCAGTGGCAAAAGTGAATGATTGTTTCGAGAACGGAAAGAGAAATTTAGTAATTATTAAAAAACAATATAAATATGACACCAACACACATCGAACACATTGGTATAGCAGTTTCCAACTTGGAAGAGGCTATCAAGTATTGGGAGAATGTTATGGGCTTGAAGTGCTATAACATCGAAGAAGTTGCAGACCAAAAGGTAAAGACTGCATTTTTCAAAATCGGAGAAGTGAAGATTGAGTTATTGGAGGCTACAAGTCCCGACAGCACAATCGCTTCATTCATCGAAAAGAGAGGTCAGGGAGTTCATCACATTGCTTTTGCAGTTGAAGATACCGACAAGGCTTTGAATGATGCTCAGGACAAGGGCGTCAAGTTGATTGACAAACAGTCAAGAGGTGGTGCAGAAGGCTTGAAGATTGGTTTCTTGCATCCGAAGTCCACAATGGGCGTTTTGACCGAGCTTTGCTGCAAGTAATAGAGTTAATAAATAATAAAACAGACGATAATGGCTTTTGAAGAAAAAATCAAGCAGTTGCTTGACAAAAGAGAACAAGCAAAATTGGGCGGAGGTGAGAAGAGAATTGAGGCTCAGCACGCCAAAGGTAAATTGACTGCACGCGAAAGAATTGACGTATTGCTCGACGAGGGTAGCTTTGAAGAGTTCGATATGTTTGTAACTCATCGTTGCTCAGATTTCGGAATGGCAGAAAAGACCTTCCTTTCGGATGGTGTTGTTACGGGTTACGGAACAATAGACGGAAGATTGGTTTATGTTTTTTCACAAGATTTTACCGTTTTCGGAGGTTCGTTGTCTGAGTCTTTCGCAGCCAAGATATGCAAGGTGTTGGACCAAGCAATGAAAGTGGGCGCTCCCGTTATCGGATTGAATGACTCGGGCGGAGCTCGTATTCAAGAGGGTGTGAACTCTTTGGCAGGTTATGCCGAGATATTCCAGAGAAACATCATGGCATCGGGAGTTATTCCTCAGATTTCTGCCATCTTCGGACCTTGTGCAGGTGGTTCGGTATATTCTCCTGCATTGACCGACTTCATAATGATGAGTAAGGAAAACTCTTATATGTACGTTACAGGTCCTAAGGTTGTAAAGACTGTTACCGGCGAGGAAGTTACAGATGCCAAGTTGGGAGGTGCAATGGTTCACGCTTCCAAGTCGGGTGTAACTCACTTTGTGGTAGATACAGAGAACGAGGGTTTGATGTTGATAAGAAAGTTGTTGAGCTACATTCCTTCAAACAACTTGGAGGAAGCTCCTTTGCAAGTTTGCAACGACCCTATCGACCGTTTGGAAGATTCTTTGAACTCAATCATTCCGGACAATCCTAACCAGCCATACGATGTGAAGGATATTATCCACGCTATCGTCGATGAGGGAGAGTTCCTCGAAGTTCATCGCCATTTTGCAGCCAACCTTGTTGTAGGTTTTGCAAGATTTAACGGGGTGTCGGTAGGTATTGTTGCCAACCAACCAAACTATATGGCAGGAGTTTTGGACATCAACTCTTCGAGAAAGGGAGCGAGATTTGTTCGTTTCTGCGATGCGTTCAACATTCCTTTGGTTACCTTGGTCGATGTACCGGGCTTCCTTTGCGGAACAGGTCAGGAGTACAACGGTATCATTACCAACGGAGCAAAGTTGTTGTTTGCTTACGGAGAGGCTACCGTTCCTAAAATCACAATCACATTGCGTAAGTCTTATGGCGGAGCTCATGACGTGATGAGTTCAAAGCAGCTCAGAGGCGACATCAATTATGCATGGCCAAGTGCAGAAATCGCAGTTATGGGAGCAAGCGGAGCAGCAGCAATCCTTTATGGTTCTGAATTGAAGAAGATTGAAGACCCTGAAGCAAAGGCTAAGTTCGTTGCAGAAAAAGAAGCAGAATACACTGCCAAGTTTGCAACTCCATACGAAGCAGCAAAGTACGGACACATAGACGATGTAATCGAACCAAGAAATACTCGTTTCCGTGTCATCAGAGCTTTGCAGGCATTGGCAACAAAGAAGGATCAAAATCCTATGAAGAAACACTGTAACATACCTCTATAACAAAAGAAACGATGAAGAACAAGATATTAAGTTTTGTGGCATTGGTATTGATGCTCAACCTTGCCTTTGTTGCCGTTGCACAAGAGCAAGAAGCGGCGTGCTGTGCCACAGCACAATCTTCAAGTTACGACCCTTTGGTTGCTCAAAAGTTTGCAGTCGATTCTAAGACGCAGACAATGGCAGTTATCAACGACAACGAGAATACAATAGAAATCCTTGTCAGAAAAGGCGATAACTATGAGAAATCAAAAGTCGTTCTTGTAGATGTGTTTGAAGGAAGACACGATTCTCATGCCATTTACAGACCGCAATCTGTGGCAGTTTACGAAAATCATATCGTATTTTTGGCATCTCACAGAGACTCATCTTATGTTAAGGTTCTCACTTTGAAAGGAGAGGAAATTGAAAAATTCTCTTTCAAAGGAGCTGCACAAGCATTCAGCTATGACCCTGCAACAAAGCTACTTTACATAGCAGGAAGCAATGCGGCAGGATACAACGTATTTGTGATTGATGCAACCGCAGGCTTTGAACACATCAAGGTCGAGGGCAGTCCGAACTACCAGTATGTAAAGCCTAAGAAGGCAGAAGTACTTGCCGAGCAAGACCCTACCGGAGGCGGATTGGCATTGGTCGCAGTATTGGTTGTGTTTGTAGTATTGTTGTTGATAATGGTAGTGTTGAACCTTGTGTTTGGAAAAGTCATGGTTAGACACCAAAACAAGAAAGCCGAAAAGGCAACAGCACAACAACCAACAAATGTGAACGCAGCACCTGCAAAGAAAGCAGGCGACATCAGCGGAGAAGAATTTGCAGCCATTGCAGCAGCAATCCATTTGTACAACGATGAATTGCACGATGAAGAATCGACAATCCTTACAATCAACAAGGTTGCCAAGGTTTATTCACCATGGAGTTCAAAGATGCACAACATGAACCCGTACAGAAGATAGTAAAAAACAAGTAAATAGATTGAAGAATGAAAAATTACAAGTTCAAAATAAACGGAAACAATTACGCTGTCGAGATACAAAGCGTTGAAGGCAATGAGATTAAATTGGAACTCAACGGCTCGGCATACACCGTAGAGGTTGATAGAGAAATCAAACAATCAAAAACTCCAAAGTTGGTAAGATCGGTTGCTGTACCTTCAACAGACAACTCTGCACAAACAGCAAAAACCGCAGCTCCAACAGGTGCAAACACCGCAATCAAGTCTCCACTTCCGGGAACAATTCTCGACATACTTGTCAATGTGGGAGATAAGGTATCGGTAGGTCAAAAAATGCTCGTTCTTGAAGCAATGAAGATGGAAAACGGCATTGACTCGGATGTGGCAGGAGTAGTAAAGGAAATAAAAGTTCGTAAAGGCGACTCTGTATTGGAAGGAGACGTATTATTAGTAATAGGAGAGTAATCTGATGTTAGTAATGGCAACGAGCTTTATGGACTTTGTCCAAGCTCAACTCGTACAGTTTTTTCAATACACAGCTTTTGGTAATTGTGAGATAGGACACCTTATCATGATTCTTATCGGATGTGTCTTTATCTATTTGGGAATTAAGAAAGAGTACGAACCGTTGTTGCTTGTTCCTATCGGATTTGGAATGATAGTTGGTAACATACCATTCTATCCCGGATTGAAGATAGGTGTTTATGAAACAGGTTCGGTACTCAACATACTTTATCACGGAGTACAGAATGGTTGGTATCCGCCATTGATATTTATGGGTATCGGAGCGATGACCGACTTTTCTGCCTTGCTGAGCAACCCTAAGTTGATGCTTATCGGAGCGGCTGCACAATGCGGTATCTTCGCAGCATACTTTGTTGCACTTTTGGTAGGCTTCAACCCTGCAGAAGCAGGTGCGATAGGAATTATCGGAGGTGCAGACGGTCCGACAGCAATCTTCATCTCTTCACAGTTGGCACCCGAACTAATGGGAGCAATAGCCGTGTCGGCATATTCCTACATGGCATTGGTACCGGTAATTCAACCGCCAATCATGAGAGCATTGACAACCAAGAAAGAAAGATTGATAAGAATGAAACCGCCACGCCAAGTAACCAAAACAGAGAAGTGTATCTTCCCAATCATGGCGTTCATCTTGTGCTGTTTCATCGTTCCTTCGGGACTTCCGCTTCTTGGAATGTTGTGCTTCGGTAACTTGTTGAAAGAATCAGGTGTTACAAAACGTTTGGCAAATGCAGCCTCAGGTCCGATTGTCGATATATGTACAATCTTGATTGGTTTGACAGTCGGTTGTTCAACACAAGCAACATCGTTCCTTTCTGCAAAGTCTGTAGGTATCTTTGCAATCGGAGCATTCTCGTTTGTCATTGCAACAGCTTGTGGAGTGTTGTTTGTCAAGTTGATGAACATCTTCTTGAAAGAAGGCAACAAAATCAATCCTCTTATTGGAAACTCGGGAGTGTCGGCAGTGCCTGACGCAGCCAGAGTGTCTTACACCGTAGGATTGGAATACGACAAGAGCAACGCAATGGGACCAAACGTAGCCGGCGTTATCGGTTCGGCAGTTGCAGCCGGAGTATTGTTGGCATTCTTGAAATAGAAGATAACAACAGCGACCCAAAGTCGCAAACAATCAAAAGAGAGGGACGCATCAGTCGCCCCTCTCTTTGTTTTTTTTGTGCAATTGCACTTTACGTATTTTCTGAAAAAACTTTTGAAGTTGGCGGCAATTCCTCCGCTTGTCAAATATCAAGCCTTTTCCCAATCGGACAGATGCACACTGAAAGTCCCTTGCGGCAGCTTGAAGGCATACACCGCCAAAGACACCTATTGGAGCAACGTCTTTGCACAACGCACTGCCGAAGATTGCCAAAAACAGTTGCGATAAAGCTGTCGGCAAACCAATTCTGACACTCTTTCTTTCCGAAAGAACAAACCACAAAACCAAACCACAGAACCCCATTGACGGTGCAGCGATTGTTGCATCGTTTTTTGTTGTTTTTTACCCCAAACATTTCGGTATTTTAGCACAATTTGGCTCAAAACATTTCGGTATTTTCCCATAATTTGCCCAAAAACATTTTGGTAATTTGGGAAAATGAGTTGTGAGGTTGTTTGCAAAAGGTTGGAAAATCCGGATTGAAAAGGCGTGTTGGTTGTTGTGTGGAATTTTATTTGTATTTTTGCAATCGTGCTTTCAAATGGCTTTTTATGCTTTTAGACGGATTGAATGAACAACAACGTGAGGCGGCTACTCAAACCGAGGGAGCTGTGATGATAGTTGCAGGAGCAGGTTCGGGCAAAACTCGTACGCTTACTTATAGGGTGGCTCACCTTTTGCAGAGCGGTGTGTCGCCATACTCCATTCTTTTGCTAACCTTTACCAACAAGGCTGCCAAAGAGATGAAAGACCGAATTGTGGGGCTTGTAGGCGAGAGTGCAAGGGGCATTCTTATGGGTACGTTCCACTCTGTGGCTGCCCGAATACTGAGAGTGGAAGCCGAAAAGCTGGGGTATCTCAGAAATTTCGTCATCTACGACACTTCCGACAGCAAAGCATTGATTAGCACGATAATCAAAGACATGGGCTTCGACACCAAGATTTACAATCCCTCGTATGTTCTCGACCGCATTTCCTCTGCAAAGTCCTCCTTGGTCTCTTCGCAAGAATATATCGACGACCCTGTGCGACAAATGGACGACCGTGTTGCAGGCAAACCCAAAATCGGCGAAATCTATTTGGAATACGACAGACGCTTGAAAAAAGCCATGGCAATGGACTTTGATGACCTATTGTTCAACTTCCACAAGCTCTTGTCCTGCGATTTGATTGCAGCCGACAAATATCGACAGAGGTTTCGTTATATAATGGTCGATGAGTATCAAGACACCAATTATGCACAGTATTTGATAGTCAAAAATCTTGCATCGCGACATGGAAACGTCTGTGTGGTGGGAGACGATGCCCAAAGTATCTATGCTTTCAGAGGAGCGAACATTCAAAACATACTCAACTTCAAAAAAGATTATGACGATGTGCATCTGTTCAAGTTGGAGCAGAATTACCGTTCGTCAAACAACATAGTAATGGCAGCCAATTCGGTTATCGAGAAAAATATCGACCGAATTGAGAAAACCGTTTGGACTTCCAATCCCGAGGGAGAAAAGATTGTCTTCAAGCAACTTGCAAACGACCGCTTGGAAGCCGAAGAAGTAAGCAACCAAATCCGAATGAAGAAAAATGAATTTGCTTGCAGCTATGGCGACATGGCGGTTTTGTATCGCACCAACAGCCAGTCGAGAGCATTTGAGGACGCTTTCCGACTAAAAAACATACCTTACGTATTATACGGAGGGGTGTCATTCTATTCGAGGAGGGAGATAAAGACAGCCTTGGCATATTTCCGTTTGGTGGTAAACCAAAGAGACGATGATGCTTTTGTGAGAGTGGTAAACTATCCTGCAAGGGGGATTGGTCAGACGACCATGGACAGGCTGAAAGTGGCGGCAGACGCCCTCAACTGCTCGATGTTCGATGCCGTAATGTCGCAAAGGCTTGCCGAGTTTGGCATCAAACGCTCCACCGAAGAGAAGTTGTCAGACTTTTGCAGCTTCATATCTTCCTTTTCGGTCGATTTGTACAAAAAGAACGCCTTGGAACTTGGCGAAAACATCATAAAGAGAAGCAAACTTATCGAAACACTGAAACAAGAAGACAGATTGGAGAACACCGACAGGGCAGAAAACGTCGAAGAGCTTATCACAGGTCTTCAATCCTTTGTCGCAATGGAGCAGAACCAAATAATAGATGAGCTGACGGGTGAAGAAATATCGACAGACAAGCGTACGCTCGATGTTTACTTGCAACAAATCTCACTTATGAGCGACTTGGACAAAGAAGAAGAAAACACCGATAGCGTTACCCTCATGACGATACACAGTTCCAAAGGATTGGAGTTTGACCACGTCTTTATAGTCGGCATGGAAGAAAATTTGTTTCCTTCCACCCTCAGTCTGGCTTCACGCAGCGAGCTTGAAGAGGAGCGAAGATTGTTTTATGTTGCACTCACTCGTGCAAAGCAGAGCGTCTTTCTCTCTTGTGCCAACATGAGATACAAATACGGACAAGTCATCTTTTCGGAAAAGAGCCGCTTTATCAACGACATAAACCCCGAATACTTGCAATCCTCTTGCGACAAGAAGCCTACGCTTCCTTTTGCTCCAAGGTCTGCAAGCCCGAAGCGACCTTTGCCCAAAGGCAATAAGCGACCGCTTCCACTTGCGAGCGTAAGGCACAATGCTCTCACCAAACATTCGGAAACTCCGACAGCTTGGGAAGACTTGCCTTCGCAAGACTGCAAAGAGGGCATGAGGGTATATCATGACAAATTCGGAAGCGGCATTGTTCTGAGCGTCGAAGGCAGAGGTGCCGACACAAAAGCCTTTGTCGATTTTGACACACAGGGAACAAAGACTTTGATTTTGAGATTTGCCAAATTGAAAAAAATTACACAATGAATTATAACACACAGCGAAAGAAACTATCTGTGCCTGAGTATGGCAGAAACATTCAAGGATTGGTCGATTATGCTTTGACCATAGAAGACAGGGAAACACGAACAGCCTTTGCCCACATAGTTGTGAGTGCAATGGCACAAGTCAATCCCTCGGTCAAAGAGTCAAGCAACTACAAGCACAAATTATGGGACCATTTGTTCATTATGTCCGACTATAAGTTGGATGTCGATTCTCCCTATCCGATGCCTACAATAGAACAAGTCGAGAGCAAACCCAAGCCTCTCAGCTACAAATCATCGGTTATTCGCTTCCGTCCCTACGGCAAGTTGATAGAAAACATGATTGACAAGGTTATAGAGATGCCCGAAGGAGAAGAGAAGCAGACCTTGATAGAGATGATAGCACAACACTTGAAGAAAGCCTACTTGCAGTGGAACGTGAGCAGCTGCGATGACGATATGATACTCCAACACTTTGAGCAACTCTCACACGGACAGCTCAAACTGCACGAAGACTTCAAGCTCCACAGCACAAAAAGACTTCTCGGCACATATCAAAATCCCAAGTCGAAAAACCATTTTCAGCAAAACCAAAATAAGAAGAAACAAAACAACAAACAAAAAAAGCAAATCCAATGAGTTCATTCGAGATTGTCGGAGGCAAGAGGCTCTCGGGAGAGATTGTCCCGCAGGGAGCAAAGAACGAAGCACTGCAAGTGATATGTGCCGTGTTGCTTACCGATTGTGAGGTAACGATAGACAATGTTCCCGACATAAGAGACGTAAACAAGTTGATAGAACTCCTCGAATATTTGGGAGTTAAGGTACACAAACTTGCAAAAGGAACATATAGTTTCAAGGCAGACCGCATCGACATGGATAGACTAAGCACCGAGAGATATTCTCAAATGGCTGCGTCGCTCAGAGGCTCTGTCATGTTGGCAGGAGCAATGTTGGGGCGTTTCCATAGGGCATTTGTTTCCACCCCGGGAGGAGACAAAATAGGCAGAAGACGTTTGGATACTCACTTTTCGGGATTTGAAAAACTCGGAGCAACAATTAACTACTCTTTCGAGAAAAAAGCATACGAAGTGAGTTGCAATCGCTTGGAGGGTTGCTATATGTTGTTGGACGAAGCCTCGGTAACGGGAACTGCAAACATAATCATGGCAGCCGTTTTGGCAGAAGGCACGACCACAATTTTCAATGCAGCCTGCGAACCATACGTTTCTCAGCTCTGCACCATGCTCAATTCTATGGGAGCAAAGATTTCGGGAGTGGGAAGCAACCTTCTGACAATCGAAGGCGTCAAATCTCTTTCGGGTTGTTCGCACCGCCTTCTTCCCGACATGATTGAAGTCGGCAGCTTCATAGGTCTTGCAGCTATGACCAAGTCCGATATTACCATAAAGCAGGTAAACCTCAAACAACTCGGCAACATACCCGACACCTTCCGTCGTTTGGGAATAAAAATCGAAGCAAAAGACGACGACTTGCACATTCCCACACAAGAACTCTACGAAGTGGAGACCTTTATGGACGGCTCCATAATGACAATATCCGATGCACCATGGCCCGGATTTACTCCCGACCTTATCAGTATAGCCTTGGTTGTTGCAACTCAGGCAAAGGGTAGCGTGCTTATTCATCAAAAGATGTTCGAGAGCCGATTGTTCTTTGTCGATAAACTGATTGACATGGGAGCAAAGATAATTTTGTGCGACCCTCACAGGGCAACGGTCATAGGCTCCGAAAGGAAATACCCTTTGAGAGGAGTCCGCATGGTTTCGCCCGACATAAGGGCAGGAGTCGCACTGCTGATTGCCGCCTTGTCTGCCGAGGGCAAGAGCGTGATTGACAACATAGAACAGATAGACCGCGGCTATCAAGACATAGACATAAGATTGAGAAGTTTGGGAGCAGACATAAGAAGATTGTAAACACGATGAATATCAATTTGTATTTTAATCCGGTAGATGCCGAATACCTTTCTTTGGAAGCCTTGCCGGAAGACAGCTTGTCGAGACGGGTGTTGATAAACACCGACGAGAGAACGATAGACATGGACATGACAAACATTGTTGCCGACATGGCAATAGTGGGAGTGAGAGGCGAGAGCGAGAGCAAGGAAAGCCGCATTTGCAGTGCCGATGTGATAAGAAAACAACTATACAGCCTCAAACAACATAGGAAATCGTTGCGTCTTGTCGATTTTGGCAACCTCAAATCGGGCAGAACACGCAAAGACACCTACGCCGCCTTGTCAGAAGTCTGCAATATATTGTTGCGAAACAGGGTTATACCCATTATATTGGCACAAGACAACGACATGGCAGTGGGAAATTACACTGCATACGAACAGATAGGACAGATTATCAACGTGTTCAACATCGACAGCGAGATAGATTTTGCAGACATAAAGGAGGGAATAACCAACCACAACTTCCTCAACTACCTTTTTTGCAATCAACCCAACTACTTGTTTAACTACACCCACGTTGCCTACCAATCCTATTTGGTATCGCACTCGTTGATTGACCTTATGCACCGAATGAAGTTCGAGACCTATCGCCTCGGAGAGATACAAAACAAAATAGAAACCACAGAGCCGCTTGTTCGCAATGCCGATATGTTTATGGCAGACGTAAGTTCGCTCAGGGCTTCCGATGCTCCGTGCAGCAAGAACCCTCACGGACTTTACGGAGAAGAGTTTTGCAAGATAGTGAACTTTGCAGGCATGAGCGACAAGCTCACCTCAATGGGACTATACGGCTATAAGGCAGAGGACGATATTGATTGCAGAACTGCCAAGTTGCTTTCCCATGCACTATGGTACTTCATTGAGGGCTATAATTGGCGAAAGAACGACTATCCGTACAAAGACCAAACAAACTATTACAAGTTCAATGTCATCATGTCGGACGACAGAACGATAGTGTTTTACAAGAGCAAGAAGAGCGAACGCTGGTGGATGCAGGTCAGCTGCCCCGACGATTTGCAACAAAAGTATCTTCGACACTTCCTTGTCCCATGCACTTACAACGACTATAATGAAGCAATGCAGGGCAACCTTCCCGACCGCTGGCTTTTGGCATATAGCAAACTTAACCTCTGAACGTATTGATTATCAGCTAACGACATAGCTTTTGGCGAAAGGGTGTTTTGATGTGGCAAAACCCCGATTTGGACGGATAAAACGGCGGTTTAATCAGAATAAAACGCCGTTTTGTTCGCTATGGGAAAGAGAGGCTCGGAAAAGATTTTCGGCAAAAATGGCAACTTTTTGACAAAAAAAACGTTTTAGAGATTGGTGGTATTTGCAAAATTGCTATATTTGCAAATTCAATGAGAGAAGTATAAACAAATAATTTCTTACAAAAAACAATCAAAAAAATGAAGAAAACATTATTGGCGTTGGCATTGTTGATTGGTACAAGTGGAGCTTTTGCACAAGTTGGTATCAAGGCAGATGCACTACAAAAAACGCAAAGGAGTTCATTTGACAAAGCAAATGTCATGAAGCTCGAGAAGAAGCAAAAGCAAAACTTTGACGGACGTAAGGACGGAGAAAGAACACTATTGTGCGACTTTTCTGATCCTACAACCTACACTTTCGGTTCAGGACCTCGTCATGCAGCTACAGGAATGGGCTGGAACCTTCAACCAAACACCACAGACCCTATGGGAGCAGAAGGAGCACGTTCTTATACTTTCTGGGGATTTGACCAAGATGGTTATTGGATTTTTGACAACGAAAGATATGGTGCGTATTATACCATTCCTTCTTCTGCCGACAACGGCTTTGCATACGTAAGTATGTTGGATATTTGGCAGGCAGGACAGAACGTCGTAGACCTTGAAGTAACTGTAACTTTGCCTGCAATCGAAACTTTTGAAAAGAACGCAGTTGATATTTACTTCAACCAAGTACTTCAAAGATTTAACTCTGACCGTTACTTTATCGATTGGAGTAACGACCCTACATTTTCAACATACGACTCTATAGAGTTCAACACAAGAGGTTTGGAATTGAATGCTAATGATGCAGATTGGGGAACAAAGCGTGTTACTCTTCCTAAGGGAACTTACAATGCGAACTCAGTTGCTGCAAGCGAAGACCAAATGACTTACATCAGATTTCGTTTGTACTCGCCTGCAAACGCAAGCCAACCTCATGGTTACACTTGGTTCCTTGATGATATCTACATGGGAGAAGCTCCTGAAAACAGAGTTGATGTTATCAAAGAGATTTATTGCATGAACGCATATCACTTAATCCCTGAGGGATTGATGCCTGATACTTTGATAAACCTTGTTTATCTTGAAAACACAGGAGGAAACGACTATTATGACGCTCACATTGAGAACCAATTCAGCAAAGTTGAATATGATGAAAACGATGCAGCAACATACACTTTGGTGTCTGCAAACGTTTCAGAACCTGATACATTGAGCAACACTCTTACAAGAGTATTTGAGACAAATGATGCAGGCGTTGTAACTGACACAACAGAACAACGTTATGTGGAGTTCTACTCTTACAGCAACCACTTGCCATACTCAGAAGTTGGAAACTACATTGCAGCATCTGTTGTAATGTCGGGCAATGAGGTTGTTTCTGCTCTTGACGATACTACTGCATTTGCAGTTGTCGGACCAATGCTTACTGACGAAACTTGCTACCAATGGGCAAAAGACAGAAACATTTTGGTTGAAAAGAGACAATTCTCTTACGGATTTACTCCTGACGGATATTTGACAGACGAAGCTGCTTACACATTGGCAGGATACGAAGTTTGTTTGCCTTACAGCATAAACCAAAACAACACATCTGAAAGATGGATTAAAGGTATCGAGGTTGTTCCTGCTGCAGACTCTTGCCGTGCAGGTGCTGCAATCCAAGGTAAGTTGAGAAAGATAAACCCTGAACTAACATCTTTAGATGATTATGTTATCGATGTAGAAGACGCATGGGGCAACCCTGTTGTTACTCCTGTATATGAAGTACAAGAAAGCGACCTTAACAATGGTCTTTGGTCAGATGACTCTCGTCTTGAAATTTCTCGTGATTTCACTACAATCTTTATGGAGTTCCCTAACAGCGTAAAACTTGAGCCAAATGAAGTTTACTATGCTTGCTATCGTATGGCAGAAACAGGTAAGTTTGCTGTTGCAACTGACGATCCCGGTTTGGGAACATTTGGTCCCGGCGATGGATACTACAGTTCTTTGATGTTGGTATGCCAATCTAACTTCAACGATGTTTACGCTTGGGGTGGTAGATTCTATATGCCTGATTATTCAGACGGAAGAACTCCTATGATTCGTATGATAGTTGGAACAACTGCATCTTTGCCTGAGGATATAGCTGTAACTTCTTCTTTGAACGTTTACCCTAACCCTGCAAACAACGATGCAACCATTTCTTACTCTTTGAACAAGTCAGGAAATGTTGAAATAGTAATCACTGACATCATGGGAAGAACAGTTAAGACCATGAACCAAGGAAACCAAGTTGCCGGAACATCTTACAATGTAAACCTAAGCACTTCTGACTTGGCTAACGGTACTTACTTCTACACTTTGACAGTGAACGGAGAAAAACAAACCAAGAAGTTCGTTGTGAACAGATAGTTTGAAATTTTCTAGGTTTCAGATTTGGGGAACTATCCTTTGAGGTAGTTCCTCATTTTTTTTGTGTTCCGCCGTTTGGCAGATAAGATTTTTTCTTGTAACTTTGCCACTTCAATTTTTTGAACGTTATGAACAAAACAAGTACAGCCATTTGTGGATTGCTATTGTTGCTATCGCTTGTTGTTAAAGCCAATCCGGCAGACACAACATTGAAGAGACTTATACAAAGCGACGGAAGAGTGTTGGAGCTTTACCTTCGTGGAGATGAATGGTTCAACTATGCCGTTACCTCGGACGGATATACCATACTGCCAAACCAAAATGCGGACTATTGTTATGCCTATCAAAACTCTGCGGGCGAAGTTGTGGTGTCAAAATATCTTGCAACCAATCCTGCAATGAGAACAGCCGAAGAGCAAATCTTCCTTTCTAAGGTGAGCAAAGGATTGAAACCACTGCCGCAATATGCAAACCATTCAAAGAATCTTGCAGAGCGAAAGTCCTATCCGACCACCGGAACAAATAATTTGTTGGTTATCTTGGTCGAATTTCCCGACCGACTATTTACCTACACCGCCACAGAGTTTCAAAACCTCTTTTCCCAACAAGGGTATTCCTCAGGTGGAGCGAGCGGAAGCGTGAAAGATTATTTCAGAGACTGTTCCAATGGCTTGCTTGACCTCAATCCTACGGTGGCAGGTCCTGTTATGTTGTCAAACAACATGGCTTATTATGGTGCTCCGGGCGAGAGCTTTTCTGATGTCAGACCCAAAGAAATGGTTTCGGAGGCTTGCAGCTTGGTTGATGCCTCGATTGATTTCTCACAGTTTGACATGGACAACGACGGAAGGATAGATGCCGTGCATATTATCTTTGCCGGAGGTCCTCAGTCGAGAACAGGAGAAGCCAATGCGATTTGGCCGCACCGCTGGTTCATAACCGAAGAGGACGGTTTGCCGAGAACATTTGATGGCAAGACGCTTTGCGACTACTCTTGCTCGGGAGAGAAACGCGGAGTAATCATGGACGGAATAGGAACGGTGTGTCATGAATTTGGACACGTGTTAGGTTTGCCCGACTTTTACGATACAGACTACGAAGCAACGGGTGGAAATGCCATAGCTTTGTCGTCGTGGAGCATAATGTCGTCGGGAAGTTACAACAACAACGGAGATACTCCTGCCGCCTTCAATGCCAACGAACGAAGCCGCCTCGGTTGGCTCTCTTTGGACACTCTGACCCTTGTAGGGACTTATTCGCTGCCTGCAATCACCGACTCAAATCGGGCTTACATCATCACAACCCCCTACGAAGACGAGTACTTTATTTTGGAAAACAGAAGGCAATCCTCTTGGGACACTTACATTCCTGCAAGCGGAATGTTGATATACCATATCAAGAACACAGGGGATAATTGCATCAACTGCGACCCGAGCTTTCAAAGATGCGACATTGAGGAAGCCGATGCCAACGAAACCTTGGCGAGTGTGAGAAGCGATGCTTTCCCACATCCGTTTTACAATGACTTTTTTACCGACTATGCCGAGCCGAACAGCCGTCTTTGGAGCGGAGAACAGCTCAATAAACCGATTACCAATATCACAAGAGACACCATAAGCTCGATTGTGAGCTTCGACTTTTTGCAGCCCGACAGCTCTGCCTTTATCAAAACTCTCAATTCGGCAGAGTTTCTCTCGACCATATCGGTGCGATTGACCGCATACGAATACTATGAGGGCTTGTATGACTACTCTCTCAGAGGGTTTGCAATAGACACTCAAAGCAATTTTGCAACACAAACCTTTGTTGCCGCAACAAGTGTGAGCAACGATACTTTGATATGTGAGTTGAGCAATTTGAATTACCTTACCACCTATTATTATAGGGCTGCCTACGTTGGCGAAACAGACACTGTTTATGGCACATCTTACTATTTCTCGACACGAGACGGACAACCCATATTGAAAACAGAGCATGCAAGCAACATAACCCTCAATTCGATGACTCTGGGAGGCAAAAAACTTGTTGAGGGCGACTATCCTGTGATAGAATATGGCATTTGCTATGACACACTGCCCTCTCCGACGATAGACGACAATCATATAAGTTTTCAAGGAGACTTTACAACCTTCTCAACCGAGATAAGCGGTTTGCAGCAAGCCACAAAGTATTACTTTGCAACCTACTGCAAAACAATTTTGGGTACAAAGTATGCAACACAAGCCTATGCCACAACGCTCTATGTGCCGATAGAGAACAATGAAATTGCGGCAGAAATGTCCGGTTGTGAGGGAGATGTGTTTGGAACGATAACAGGCTCTCAGCCTTGTGCAGGTCAGGGCAACTTTACCTACCTTTGGCAACAGAAAACGCAAGGCTCTTCTTGGCAGGAGGCACAAAACGACAACACTTTCAAAGATTATGTTGTAGGAGAGCTGAACGAGCCTACCTCATTTAGGAGAATAGTGTTCTCATACGCCATTAAGGACACAAGCAACGTGATAAACGTCGAAGTCAAACAATCACAGGGAGGTAAAATCAAAACAAAGACCGATTGGCTCAGCTCCGAAACTGACACCCTTTCGCTCATTAAAAACGTCGGAACGCCACTCTCGTGGCAACACTCTGCCGACAGCCTTTCGTGGAGCAGCATAAATGCTCCTGCCGACAGCTCCATAGCCTACACTCCCGGCTTTTCAGACAGCGTATATCTCAGAGTGGCAGTGCAGTTGGAGCAATGTCCGATTGCACATTCCGAAGTGGCAAAGATATATGTGCAACACGATGTTTCGCTTGACGATATTAAACCCGAAGAACTTTATGTTGTCTATCCTAATCCGGCGAGCGATTTTGTAAAAATAGCCAATCAGCAAGGCAAAACACTGTGTTGTTCGCTCTATGATGCCCAATCGAAAAAAGTCTTTGAGGATTGTTTTTCTCTATCGACCTATCTGTTGGACATCTCTTGCTATCCGAGCGGAGTATATCTAATGAAGATAGAAGATAGACAGAGCAAAGAGACATACGTTATTAAGTTAGTGGTGAGCAGATATTAAAATTATAAATATGGTTTCAAATACCTAAATGATAACAAAAAGCGTTCTTAGAGAGAAAACAAAAAACAAATAATAAACAATGAGAAAGAATTTACTAAAAACGATGATGCTTTTGTTGCTGATGGCAGTCGGCAGCGTGGCATTTGCCATTCCGGCAAAAAGAGAGGCTGTAACAATACGCCAACCCAACGGTAAAATGCTTACTTTCGTCCTTGGAGGAGACGAAACTGTAAATTGGGCAAAAACCATAGACCAATACACCTTGGTAAGAAACCAAGAGGGTTTCTTCACCTACGGAATTTTGGACGAAAACGGAGACCTTGTTGCTTCAAAGTACTTGGCTGCAAATGCCAATGAACGTTCTGCCGAAGAGATAGCATTTTTGGCTACACTGCCTGTCAATCTTTTCTATTCTACAAGTCAAATTGAGCAGATGAAGCTCTCATCTCCTGCCGCAATGGTGTCGGACGATAGCAAATATCCTTCATTGGGAACGGTGAAATTGTTGGTCATACTTGTGGGATTTAGCGATTTGCCTTTCACATATACCAATCAAGACTTTGTAAACCTCGTAAGCCAAGACAATTACAACGGTACAGGTTCGGTGAAAGACTATTACAGAGACAATTCTGACGGACAATTCATCATGGATATTGATGTTGCAGGACCATACACTCTTCCTAATCCGATGTCATACTATGGAGGCAATCAGGGAGGCTATCACGATGCAAACATAGCTTACTTTGTTTCGCACGCAATCAACGCCGCAGATGCCGATGTGAACTATGCCGACTACGACAACGACGGCGATAACAGGGTCGATGCCATTCATATCATTTTTGCAGGCACTCCCGAGTCTTCGACGGGAAATGCAAACGAGATTTGGCCGCACCGAAGCAATGTCGCTAACAGCATAATCAAAGACGGGGTGCGTTTCAGTGCCTACTCTTGCTCGGCAGAGAAGAGAAACTCCGTTGCAATGGACGGAATCGGAACAATATGCCACGAGTTTGGTCATGTGTTGGGATTTCCTGACTTTTACGACACCGATTATGACGCTTCGGGCGGAAATGCCTACACTCCCGGCGATTGGGATTTGATGGCAAGCGGCTCTTATATGAACAATAGTGCAACACCTGTCGGATTGTCTGCAATGGAAAGATGGATTGCAAATTGGTTTGACTTTGACACCCTCACCGCAACAAGAGAAAACATTTACCTTCCTGCAATCAATTCGTTTGATACCACCGTTGCATACTACATTCCTTTGTCAAACAGCGAGGGATTTATGGTCGAAAACAGAAAGAAGACCGATTGGGACAACTATCTTCCCGGCGAAGGAATGATGATATACCATTGTGATTGGAACAAAATCAACCCTTGGTTTAATTCGGGAAGCAATCAAATCAACGTAAACCCTAACGATAGAGGCTACTTTGTTCGTACGGCATCCGGAGTTGAGTCAGACGCAGAGACAAATCGCGCCCCATTCCCGGGAGCTACCGGAAAAACCAACTTTACCGACGAAACAACACCTGCTTCCACCCTCAAAAACGGAACATTGACCGGAAAACCGATAACAAACATACGTTTTGAAAACGATAGTGTGATGAGGTTCAACTTCATGTCTGTTTTGCCGGCAACAATTACCGACAGCGTAAGCTCGTCTTCAATAACCTCTTTGACAGCTTTGACTTGGGGAAGTATAGTATATGAACCTGCGGCAGCAGAAGATGCAATCACCGAAAGAGGAATTGTTTGGAGTTTGAGTGCAGAAGACCTTGACAACATGACAGAAGGAAACATCACTGTAGTTCCTTCAGACTCCACAGGCAGAGTGTTCTCTGTTCAACTAACCTCCCTTGTTCCAAGCTCGACAATCTACTTTAAGGCATACGCAACAAATGCCAACGGAACAGTATATGGACAACGTTCTCAGTTTACCACATTGAGCGGCTTGGGAACAATAGTTACCAGAGTGGCAAGCAATGTGGGCAACAACTCTGCAACGGTTGAAGCCAATTTGACATCGTTGGGCGACGGCGAATTTGTTGCCAAAGGATTTACCTTCACAACTGATGCAAATGAAAATCCCGATATTGACGGCAACATGGTGTATGTTTCCACCGATTCGGAGTTGGGAGCTTTCACCTACACAATCGACACCCTTTCGGAAGGCGTGAGATACTATTACAGAGCCTACTTGACCACAACCGTCGGAACAGTCTATGGAATAAAGAGAAACTTCCAAACAACCTATCCTGCAATAGAAAACAACACCATAGGCTCTGATCAAGAGTTCTGTGCAGGAGGAACACCTGCTCTTTTGGTCGGAAGCGAACCAACGGGAGGAAGAGGCAACTTTACCTACCAATGGCAGGAGAAAAAGAGGACAGGCAGCTGGTACAATGCCACTCAGACAGCAGACCAACGAGACTATCAACCAGAGAGCCTTGACGATAGCACATATTACCGCCGAATAGTAATCTCAAACGGACTGATTAGAGACACAAGTAACACTGTTTTGATGAACGTCTTGGTATCTCGAGGAGGCAAAATCACCAAAACGGTGGGCGATACAATCAATCTCGGAGCTACAACAGGCACACTCAAATTGCAATCCTACAGAGGAACGATATTGGATTGGGAACGCCAAATCGACAATCAAGCGTGGGAAAGCATAGGCAACACAGCAACAACCTACACCGAGACACCGCAAACCGAAGCAATGTATTCATATAGGGCAAGAGTTCAAATCTCTACTTGTCCTGAGGACTATTCGACCGAAGTATCAATATATGTGAAAGACAACTCTTCGTTGCAAGATGTGGCAAACGACTTCACGTTTGAGGTGTCTCCAAATCCTGCAAGTTCATACATATCAATCACCACACCATTTGCCAACTCTCACACTGTGAGAATAGTAAACACATTGGGTCAGGTGGTATATCAGGCAGAGAACTGCAAGAGCGAAAATATGAGAATAGACCTTGGAGGATTGGATAACGGAACTTACTTCCTTACAGTGATTTCGGAAGATAAACAATCGACAAAGCAAATAATCGTAAACAAATAAAAAAACACAAAAACAATGAACAAAGTAATCAACACACCAAAAGCACCAAAAGCCATAGGACCATATAGTCAGGCAATTTTGGCAGGAAACGGAATGCTGTTCATCTCGGGACAAATACCTGTAAATCCCGAAACAGGCAAAGTGCCTGAAACAATCACCGAACAGACAGAACAAGTCTTCAAGAACATAGAAGCGATATTGACCGAGGCTGGATACAGCTTCAAAGATGTTGTGAAGACCACTTGTTTGTTGAACTCTATGGACGACTTTGCTGCAATGAACGAAGTATATGCCAAATACTACAACGAAATGTTGCCTGCAAGAGCAGCATACGCAGTAGAGAAACTTCCTATGGGAGTATTGGTCGAAATAGAAACCATAGCATACAAAGGATAGTCTTATCTATTGACTGATTATGAAGGTCGGTGAGTTTCTTGCCGACCTTTTTTTGTTTTGACAGTCCTACTTCGATTTTGCAGAACACTCCGGACACAACCCTTTTATCACATAGTTGATGCAGCGAGGAGTGAAACCGGAGGGAATACTTACAATGGGAATACTCACATTCTCAAAGCAATAAGTCTCTTTGCAGCGTTCGCAATAGAAATGAATGTGTTGGTCTGAAAAGTTGCAGTGTGTCAGGCTGTGGCACAGCTCATATTTTAGCGAACGACTGCCGTCTTCAATAGGGTGGACGACATCTTTTTCCGAAAATAGTTTGAGCGTTCTGAAAATACTCGCCTTGTCCATCGAAAATTCCAACAAAACTTCCAAATCGGCAAGACTGACAGGGTGAGAAGCCTTTATCAATTCTCTCAATACAAGGATACGGTTGGAAGTCGGCTTGACTTGTTTGGCATTCAAAATGTTTTCTATCTCCTGATTATTCATAATCTGATTGTTTTAACAAAGTCCTCCTATTTGACAACTTTCTTTCTCAAAAGATTACACGCTATTTGGCAAAGAATACGGCAAATAGGCAAAGCCACAAGCAAAAATTGCAAACAAGTTGCATGAGAAAACTCCTAATTTTGCACCGAATTAAAACAAAAAAATACAGATATGAACAGAGAACAACGTATTATTCTTACAAGAATTATCATCTCGGCGGTTATGATAGCCGGTTTGCTGATTGTCAATCCCCAAGGTGTTACAAGATTGGTGGTTTATCTCGCACTTTATCTTTTTATTGGTTACGACATATTGAAAGAAGCAGCCGAAGGAATAGTCAGAGGCAGGGTGTTTGACGAAAATTTCCTTATGGCGATTGCAACTGTGGGAGCTTTTGCTCTTGCCTTGTATGAGGGAAGTGGAGACTATTTGGAGGCTGTTGCAGTGATGTTCTTTTACCAAATAGGCGAGTTTTTTCAAAGCTATGCCGTCGGAAAGAGCCGTCGCAACATTTCAGAACTCATGGATATTCGTCCCGATTATGCCAATGTGGAGCAAGACGGCAAAATTATCAGAGTTTCTCCCGAAGATGTG
The DNA here is from genome assembly GCA_004551865.1 of Bacteroidales bacterium. Lineage (GTDB taxonomy): Bacteria > Bacteroidota > Bacteroidia > Bacteroidales > P3 > Onthomorpha. Next base: position 15,568 of record SFPR01000014.1, on the reverse strand, counting down.
GCTGTCGGACAAACCATTGTCGTGCAACCCGGCGAAAAAGTACCAATTGACGGTGTGGTGATAGAGGGAGAATCGTCCATAGATACCTCTGCCCTTAGCGGAGAATCTCTTCCCCGAGACGTAAAAGCAGGCGACGAAATCATAAGCGGAAGTATCAATATATCGGGAGTGCTGAACGTTTGCACAACAAAAGAGTTTGGCAATTCGACCGTCTCAAAAATCATGCAGCTTGTGGAAGATTCGGCATCAAGAAAATCCAAATCAGAAGACTTTATTGCCAAATTTGCACGAATATATACCCCTGCGGTATGTTACGGAGCTTTGGCACTTGCACTGCTGCCGCCTTTGTTTCTCATTGTTTTTGCAGGAGAGACATTGAGTTTTGCCACCTTTGGCTCATGGGCTTATCGTGCCTTGGTCTTCCTTGTAATCAGCTGCCCTTGTGCCTTGGTTGTCAGTATCCCATTGTCATTCTTTGCAGGGATTGGGGGAGCAAGCCGAAACGGAGTGCTTGTAAAGGGAGCCAACATCTTGGAAACCCTTTCCAAAGTCAAGACAGTGGTGTTTGACAAGACAGGAACTCTGACCAAAGGAGTGTTTGAAGTCATTGCATACCACGATGCAGATGACAGAGACATTCAATCGCAAAAAGAACAGTTGTTGGAATATGCAGCCATTGCCGAGTCTTCCTCTTCACACCCCATAGCAAAATCACTGCAACAAGCATACGGACACACTCCCGAGAGAAGCCGCATGAGCCAAATCAAGGAAATAAGCGGCAAGGGAATAATTGCCACCATTGACGGCAAGTCGGTGGCTGTGGGAAATGAGAAATTGATGCTTGATTATGGCATTACGCCTTGTCGATGCAAGAAAGCAGGAACGATTGTTTACCTTTCGGTTGAAGGAAAATACCTCGGGCATATAGTATTGGGAGATGTGGTAAAGCCCGAAGCGGCAAAAGCAGTTGCAGACCTACGTCAGGTGGGAATTACCCGAACCGTCATGCTGACAGGAGACACCAAGGCAGTTGCAGAACAAACCGCTTTGGCACTCGGTATTGACCAAGTATATGGCGAGCTTCTGCCTACCGACAAAGTATCACAAGTAGAAAAAATCATCAATTCACAGACAAAAACAGATAAAACAGCCTTTGTGGGAGACGGAATTAACGATGCACCTGTATTATCTCGTGCCGATGTGGGCATAGCAATGGGAGCAATGGGTAGCGATGCAGCCATCGAAGCGGCAGATGTGGTACTCATGGACGACGATACGACAAAAATCGGCAAAGCAATACGCATATCACGAAAATGCCTTCGCATAGTCAGAGAGAATATCGTCATGGCATTGGGTGTAAAGGGCATCTGCCTGATATTGGGCATTGTCGGCATTGTTAATATGTGGCTTGCGATTTTTGCAGACGTGGTAGTTATGGTACTTGCTGTATTGAATGCCATTCGAGCCATGTATGTACGCAAAATTTAGAACTGCATTTGAGCAAAATAAAACGGCGTTTTGTTGGAACAATCCGCCGTTTTATTTTGCCAATCTGCCAAGTCATCTTGCAAGCAAAAACGGCGGTTGTGTGTGTTTTGCTTGGAGATATGTTGCGTCTCTATTTTTTTTGCTTACAAATACCCCCACTATGGGTCATTATTGCCGAAATTTGGGTAAGTGGGTTTGTTGAGTTTTGGTTGTAATTTTGCATCGAAATAAATCATAAGGGTGCATTGAGCAGAGAAACATCAGAAAAAACTGCTCTATAAGGTATCTGAAATGAGTAAAATTAAGATGTGATTATGAGAATTAAAAGTTTGATTATAATTATGGCACTATCAATCTCAATGAATGCACAAGCACAGACGACAAACTCTCGATTTGCCGCAAAAGAATCCTTGTCTTTGACAAATGAGTGGGATAAGACTTTCCCGAAAAGTGAAAAGGTGATGCACGAAAAGGTTACCTTTGTCAATCGTTTTGGCATCACGCTTGCCGCCGACCTCTATCGTCCGAAGACCGGAAACGAAAAGTTGCCGGCATTGGCAGTGAGCGGTCCTTTCGGAGCAGTAAAAGAACAATCGAGCGGACTTTATGCCCAACGCTTGGCGGAAGAAGGCTTTCTTACAATAGCTTTTGACCCCTCGTTTACGGGCGAAAGCGGAGGTAGTCCTCGCTATTCGTCTTCTATGGACATCAATACTGAAGACTTTTGTGCGGCAGTGGACTATCTTTCTTGTCGCAAGGACGTGGACAGCGAGCGTATAGGCATTATAGGTATTTGTGGCTGGGGCGGAATTGCCCTTAATGCCGCAGCTCTTGACCCTCGTATCAAGGTAACCGTTGCCATTACTTTGTACAATATGACGCGTGTAACACAGCAAGGCTACTTTGACAGCATGGACGAGGAGGGTCGCTATCAACTGAAAAAGCAGTTGTCAGAGCAACGTACCGAAGAGTTTCGCAAGGGCGAGATATTGCCTCAGGGAGGATTGCCAGATGTTCCGACAGATGATGCTACCGAGTTTTTGAAACAATATATTGCATATTACAAATCTGAGAAGAGAGGGTATCACTCACGGTCGCTCAATTCCAACATGGGTTGGAATATTACCTCTACACTTATGATGCTTAATCAAAATTTATGGATAGCAGCTTCGGAAGTGAGAACACCGGTACTCATTGTGCATGGAGAGAAAGCACACAGTCGTTACTTTGGCGAAGAAGCCTATCAAAAGCTGACAAGTGGCAAATATGCAGATAATAAACGCCTGCTCATCGTTCCCGCAGCCACACATTGCGACCTCTATGACGGCGGAGAAGGTAATTTTATTCCTTGGAATGAAATAGTAGATTTTGTAAAACGCTCGATAAAATAAGCCGTAAAATGAACAGGATTAAAATAGAAAGCATACTAATGCTTGTTGCTGCTCTTTTATCGCAATTTGCTGTAAGTTGTAACAATCATAATAATGAACCAATGACAAGAAATACAAAAATGGAAACGATACTCTTTATTAACGGAAGCCCTAACCGCGACGGAAATACTGCCGCATTGGCAAAAGTACTGCTCGAGGGCAGAGAATATGAGACGCTTAACCTTAACGATTATCGGCTTAATTTCTACGGACAGACGCTTGAAGGCGACCAACTTGACGAATTGATTGCCAAAATGAAGCATGCCGACATTATCGTAATGGGTTCTCCGGTCTATTGGCACAACATTTGTGCTTCTTTGCGTACCCTTATGGAACGTTTCTATGGCTATGTACCCTCCGGAGAGTTCAAAGGCAAACGATTGTTCTTCCTTTATCAGGGAGCTGCTCCTACAAAGATGATGATTGACGCCGGAGAATATACAATGAGTCGCTTTGCCGATATGTATGGTTTCGCATACGAGGGTATGGCAACCGACAGAAGTGAAGCAAAGACATTGAGAGAGAAACTTGAATCGACAAAACAATGATAGGTATCACCGAGAAATTGAATGTTATCAATCGTTTGTTGTTATGTGTTCTCCTAACTTCAACATTGATTGTCAATGCTCAAAACCAAGATAGAATGGAAACAGAAACTTTATTGACACTTCGTCAGCTTTCTTTGGCAGAATGTGCGTGCATTGAGGCACAAGGCGACATGGAAAGACTTGATGTTGCAATCAGAAAAGCCCTTGACAATGGGGTAAGCGTAAACGAGTTGAAGGAGGCTTTCTCTCAGCTCTATGCTTATACGGGTTTTCCTCGTTCTCTCAATGCTCTCAATAAGCTCAAAGAAGTACTTGATGAGCGTAAGGCACAAGGCATGGAAGACAATGAGGGCAGAGAGTGGCAACGTCCTGCCTTGTGGGACGATGCAGCCGAAGCCTTGAAGCAAGGAACGGCAGTGCAGTCTCGTCTTGTCGGCGGAATGCCTTACTCATTCGCTTTTTGTCCGCAAGAGGACTATTATTTGAAATCACATTTGTTTGGAGACATCTTTGCCGGAGACCAACTCACGGCGGCAGATCGAGAATTGGTAACCTTGGCAGCCCTTGCCGGAATGAAAGGTGTGGATTCTCAACTTGCATCTCATAAACGTGGAGCAGTGGCAATGGGTAATACACAACAGAGTATTGATTTTCTTCTCTCTTGGCTTGCTTCTGAAGGATTGACGCTGCAAAGCGAGTTTGCAAAGGGAGAACCTAACGACGGCTTTGCCCGATATTTTACTGGCAACAGCTATCTTACACAACTGAAACCCAAAAATTTGTCAGATAAAGAGCAAAGTGTGCAGAATTACAGCAACATAACTTTTGAACCGGGTTGCAGAAACAATTGGCATATACACCATGGCTGTCGCCAAATACTGATTTGCGTCAGCGGAAAGGGGTGGTATCAGCAGTGGGGTGAACCTGCAATAGCTCTATATCCCGGAGATGTAATCGAGATTCCCGAGGGCGTGAAACATTGGCACGGAGCCGACAGTCGGTCTTGGTTTCAACATCTTACCACTCATGTAAAAACAGGTGGAGAAGAGAGTAATGAATGGCTTGAAGAGGTGAGTGAACAGCAGTATAAGGCAGCAATAGAGCAGTGAAACGAGTGAATGAGTTGTGGTTATTTTTTTGTAATTTTGGACTTTCAAAACAATAAACCAAGCAAAGTGCAATGGAAGAGATTTATTTTGACACTGTGCAACAATTTAACGAAAGATACGGATTTGAAACTCTTCACCCTCTTGTGAGTGTGGCAAGGTTCGATAGGCAAATTCAGCCGAGTGATTACATAGTTCACTATAATATTTATGCTATTTTCTTGAAAGAGAACAAAGGGTGCAAGTTATCATACGGACGAACGAAGTATGACTTTGACGAAATGACGGTTACCAACTTTGCTCCGGGGCAAACCATACATGTAGAACCTGTCCCGGAAGTTCAATATCCCAAGTGGACGGCTCTTGTCTTTCACCCCGATTTGCTCTCACGCACATCTTTGGGCAAGAATATGGGGCGTTATGAGTTCTTTTCCTATTCGAGTAATGAGGCTTTGCACCTTTCCGCAAGGGAGATAGAGATTTTTCTCAACGTACTCGACATGATAAAACAAGAACTCTTACGTCCGATTGACAAACATAGCAGAGAACTCATCGTATCAAACATAGAATTGTTGCTCAACTATTGCCTCCGCTTCTACGATCGGCAATTCGTTACACGCGGAGAGATAAATCATGCTGTTGTAAAGAAGTTTGAAACACTTCTTAAGGAGTATATTGATACCAAAGCGATAGATTGCGGACTTCCGACCGTGGCTTATTTTGCCGACAAGTGCTGTCTGTCAAATGGTTACTTCGGAGAGCTTGTCAGAGTGGAGACAGGACGGACGGCAAAAGACTTTATTTCAGACCATCTTGTTGCATCGGCAAAACAGCTGCTCAATGATGATAGTCTGACTGTGAGCATGGTCAGCCGACATCTCGGTTTTGAATATCCGCAACACTTTGTCCGTTTCTTTAAGGCTCGAACCGGCAAAACACCTACTCAATATAGGTCGGTAGTGTGAGCGTTTATTTCTGAGTTTTTTCTGAAAGAGTCATGACAATCGGGAAGTGGTCGCTGATGCCTCCCTGATATTTCATTCCGCGATAGGTCGAATAGGGGGTTATGAGCTTGTTTTTGGGATTGTCATCGACTAAAAAATCGTTCCTCATCACAAAGGCATCGCCTTTGTCTTCGATGTATTGGCAAAGATTGGTGCTTACAATGAATTGGTCAAAGCTCAGATATTGTCCGTTATAGACATAAGAGCCGGCTTTCTTCTTGTTGTTTTGCATAAGATTGATCAAAAAAGGTTCTTTGTCCAATGTGTGAAAGCCTTTGACTATTGCTTCGTCCCAAGGGTTGTCGTTCATGTCGCCCATTATGATAAAGTTCTCTTCTCCTCGGGCTTTGAGTTGTTTGATATGAGAATATATACTGTCGAAGATGCTCTTTCTGAGGGCTTGCTTGGCATTGTGTTCTCGCCTTGAGGGAGCATGAACGACGTAAATGTTCACTGATTTGTCTCCGAGCATACCGCAAACATACAATACGTCTCGCGTACGTTCGCTTTCGTCTTTGCTCTCGGGTGTTATTTTGTAGTGTTCTTTCGGTTTGAAGCGTGAGGGATTGTACACAAGGGCTACGTCTATTCCTCTGATGTCTTTTGAATCGTAATGGATAAATTGATAGTTTGCTTTGCGAAGTGGTGTTCCTTTGCACAAGTCTTCCAACACTCGGTCGCTTTCTACTTCGCACAGCCCTACGATTGAAGGAAACGAACCCTCGCCTGCGGCAATGTAGGTCTTTGCCAAAAGGTTGTATTTCTTCTTATAACGTTCAAATGTCCAATGTTTTTTGCCTTCGGATGTAAAGTCGTTGTCTTGGGTCAGTGTGTCGTTTGTGGGATAGAAGAGGTTTTCGCAGTTATGAAAGATGATGATGTCTTTTTGTGCCATGACGATATTTGGAAGCATACAAAAGAGTAAAGCAAGTCGCTTTGCTCTGCTTGCTTTGGGAGTTTTTGTCCTTGGCATTTGCTTTTTCATTGTTTTCAAACAAGCAGAAGCACCATCGCCGTCTGCTTTGCGGTGGTGCTTCTTGGTTTTTGGTTGTTTCTTCAAGGAATTATCCCTTGTAGAAAGGCATTTTTACAACAACTGCTTTCAAGAGTTTTTCTCTTACCTTGATGAATATTTCGGTGTCTTTCTTGCTGAATGCTGTTTGAACGTGTGCTGTTCCTATTGCCACTCCGCATGAAGGTGATTGGGTTCCCGAACATACTTTTCCTATTACGTTGCCGTCTTTGTCGCATACTTGATAGCCTTGACGCGGAATGCCTCGGTCAATCATTTGGAAGCCGACTAACTTTTTGCTTACGCCGTTTGCTTTTTGTTGTTCCAAACGTTCTCTGTCGATAAAGTTGTTTCCGTCGGTGAACTTGGTAAGCCAGTTCAATCCTGCTTCGATTGGGGAAGTCTCGTCGTCAATTTCGTGTCCGTAGAGGCAAAATCCCATTTCCAAACGCAAGGTATCGCGGCAGCCCAAGCCGGCAGGTTTGATTCCAAACTCTTTTCCTGCTTCAAACACGGCGTCCCAAATCTTGTCGGCGTCTTTCTTGTCGAAGTAAATCTCACATCCGCCTGCTCCTGTGTAACCTGTGGTCGATAGAAGTACGTTTTCAACTCCTGCAAAGGTCAAGAACTTGAATGTATAGTACTCCATGTCTTCTATTGTGGTGTCTGTGAGCTTTTGCATAGCCTTCAATGCCAATGGTCCTTGAACTGCCAACTGTCCGTAGTGGTCACTCTCGTTTGTAAACTCAGTTCCGACTTTCAATCCCATCTCTTCTGCAATTTTACTCATCCAATTCCAATCTTTTTCGATGTTTGCAGCGTTTGGAACCATGAAGTACTCTTGTTCTGACACTCTGTAAACCAACATATCATCGACTATACCGCCTTTGCCGTTTGGAAGAACGGTATAGAGTACCTTTCCGTCATACAAGGTTGCTATGTCGTTTGAGGTGCAACGTTGAACAAATTCAAAGGCTTTTGGTCCTTTTGCTCTGAACTCGCCCATGTGAGAGACGTCAAACACGCCTACTGCATTTCTTACGTTGTTATGCTCGATTACCAAGCCTTCGTATGAAATCGGCATATTAAATCCGGCAAATTCTGCCATCTTTGCACCCAAATCTATGTGCTTTTGTGTGAATGGTGTTGTCTTCATTCTTATGTATTTTTTGTTAAACAATATCTATCTTTGTGCTTTCTTGCCTTTTGAGCTTGCAAAATTAGTGAATTTCTTCGGCTTGGTCAAAGTTTTTGAGCGTTAAGTTTTCGCCGTCCCACTCCGCAAAGGGCTTTTTTTCTCTCCATTGACCGGTATTGATGTATCGGCAATGGTTTTTCAGCTCTTTGTCGCAACATAGGTGTCGGTGTCCGAAGATAAAGAAATCTGTGTGTTGTGATTGTAAGGATTGTATGCAGTATTGGTACATTGGTTCGTTTTGTCCGCGGTCTTGATAGTCGCTTTTGTGGTGTGAGTGTCTGCTTTGTTTGCTCCAATGTACTCCTATTGCCAATGCCCAACGCGGATGAAGCGAAGCGAAGAGCTTTATGCAGATTTTGTTTTTGAATATGGCGTTGAGGATTTTGTATTTGGTGTCGCTTTTGTCCAATCCGTCGCCGTGTCCTACAAAGAATTGCTTTCCGTCTTTTTCAAAGCGGAGAGGTTTGCGGTGAAGGATAAATCCGAGTTCTTTTTCAAAGTAATCTCTCTGCCAAAGGTCGTGATTGCCGCAAAAGAAGTGTATCTTGCAGCCTGCATCGCTCATTTGTGCCAGCTTTCCGAGAAATCGCACATATCCTTTGGGAACAACATATTTGTACTCGAACCAAAAGTCGAATATGTCGCCAAGAAGGTAAATCTCTTCGGCACTATCTTCTATGTTTTCCAACCAGCAAACTGCTTGTTTCTCTTTTTCTATGCTCGATTTGCTGTCGGGAGAACCGAAATGGAAGTCGCTTACAAAGTAAATCTTATTTTTGCTCTTGTTGTGCGAGGTGTTCATTTTGCTCTTGCTGCTTTTGTTCGATGAAGTTCTTCAAGATGAGTGTGTGTTGATTGTTTGGCAGGGTCTTGTTCAGTCCTTCGAGAACTTCTTTGTATATTGAGAGGTCGCTGCGGTAGTCAAACAACGGTCTGCCTTCAAAGGTGCGATAAAGAGCAATGAGAGTTGTCAGAGAGCCACTATGTTTGTGTATAAAATCTTCGCTGTATGCCACTTCCTGAGCATGAATTTCGTTGAGCCTTTGCAGAAATACGTGCTTGACAGAGTCTAAATTGTCAATGTTGTTTACTTTCAGATAGTCGCTCATTGCTTTGAGGGTCTGTCTTATTTGAGCTGTGTGATTGTTCATTTGTTTCAACAACTCCGACTCTGCTGATCCGCTTATCGAATAAGAACCCGAAAAGTCGGCGGCAGTACTTTTGATTTGGATTTGTTCTTTCACTTTGGGGCAAAGGGTGATGTAGTCGTCTTTGTAGCTGAGTGAGTAGAGCGTAGGTTCACTCATTTTGACCAAATGTGAGAAATTGCCTTTCTTATCTAAGGTTATGGTGTCCGCAGGTGTAAATCCTGTTTTGCCTATTTCTCTTAAAATGATGTAAGGGCTGTCTGCTCCTTGTATTGTGCCGCTTATGGCAAATGAAGTTTCGTTTGGGGTTTTGGTTTTGCTGCAACCGAAAGCCAAAAGTGCGATTGCAATGGTTAAAATTTGTTTTGAGAGTTTGCTCATATCTTTTTGTTTGTTTGTTGCATTTTGATAAAATCGGCAATGACCAATGCCGCCATTGCTTCTACCACCACGCCTGCCCGAAGTATAGGTGCGATGTCGTGTCTGCCTTTGTTTTCTATGGTGTATAGGCGATTGTCATGGTCTTTGCAAATCATGGTCTTGATACTTGCCGCAGGCTTGAAGCCTGTTTTGAAAATGATTTGTTCTCCGTTTGAAATTCCGCCTTGAATGCCTCCGCTATGATTGCTTAGTGTGCCTCCGCCTTGTTTCCATTGGTCAATGTCTTGGCTGCCGAAACGTTTGCAGCTTTCCGAGCCGTCTCCTATTTCAAAGCTCTTTGCCGAAGGAATGCTCATCTGTGCATACGCCAAGGCCGCCGAGAGCTTTGCAAACACAGGTTCGCCCAATCCTGCCGGCACATTGTCAATAGTGCAGCTGATTAACCCGCCCAAGCTGTCGCCTTTTGCAAGTGCTTCTTGCAGTTTGTCTTCCGCTTGTTTGCGGCAGTTGATATAGTCTTCTCCTCCGACTTGTTCTATTTTTGAAGTGATGGTTATATTGAAGCCTTTGAGGTATAGTTTTGCCAAAGCACCTGCAACAACTCTTGCGGTAGTCTCTCGTGCCGAGGCTCTGCCTCCTCCCGAAGAAGCATTGATGCCATACTTACAATAATATGTATAATCGCCGTGCGAAGGTCTGAAAAGATTGCTCAGGTTTGAGTAGTCAGCTTTTTTGGCATTGGTGTTTTTGAGGATAAATGCCAAGGGCGTTCCCAAGGTTATGCCGTTTTCCAACCCGCACAAAAACTGAGGACAATCCTCTTCCGTTCTCGGGGTGGAGTATCGGCTTTGTGGTCGGCGGCGGTTCAATTCGCTTGCAATAAAGTCAAAATCCAGCTCAACGCCCGAGGGAAAGCCTTCGATAACACCCCCTATGGCATCGGAATGACTTTCTCCGAAACTTGTAAACACAAACAGCCTGCCAAAAGAATTGCCTGACATATTTTCAAAACCAATAATCGGTTTGCAAAGTTACCGATAAAGTGTCAATTTTTGCAGTTTTATTTGTGATTTTTTTGCAATATGCCCACACTTTTACTCCAAAAAGTTATTTTGTTTGCTTGCGGTTGTTTCCTAAGGGGCGTTTTGAAAAAATAAAACGCTGTTTCGTGTGGCTGAAACGGTAGTTTGGTAAATTATTTCGCCGTTTTGCTAATGTTTGATTGTCAGTTTGTAAGCATGGTTTAGAGCTTGCGTTTGAGAACTTTCTCCACTTCCGAAGTAAAAAGGGCGTTGTAGCCTTGGTGAGAAAAGCATATCTTGCCTTTTTTGTCTATTATGAATATGGTGGGATAGGAATACACAAGGTAGCTTTCTTCTATTGTTCGTCTCTTTGCCGAGCAGAGGTTGAAGCTGAGCTTTTTCAGTTCGGCAAAACGCCTCAACTCAAAGTTAGATTGTTGTTTGTCGATAGGGTTTATGGCAATTATTTCCAAGCCTTTGTCTTTGTAATTTCGGTAAAGCCGTTCCAAATCGTCCAACATATCCATGCAGGGAGGGCAGTTGTTGTAATAGAAGGCAATGAGCAGCACTTTGTCATGGATTTGTCGAGTGTTGATAGTTTCGCCATTGTAGTTTTGAATGATGAATGTTTCTGCTGTTTTCCCATAAGCAAAGGTGCTTTGTTCTATTTCTTGTTTTTCCCATTGTTTTTTCAGAGCTGAGCGAGACATATACTTGATGTTGCCCGGTGTTTCGTCTTTGGTGAGTTGGAAACGGCTGAGAGAAAATGCTGCGTCGGGCGTAAATTTCGTAAATGTTATATTGCTTTGCAAGGTGTCGGCGTGAGAGTCGTCGTAAGTGGTGATGAGTGTAGATTGTTTGGCAAGAGGATAAAATGTGCCGGCGTCGATGATGTATGTTTCTGAGAGTTGTTGTTTTTGTTCGGGTTTTGATACGATACAGAAGCGTTTGCACGCTTTGTTGTTTATCGTTGTGTCGTCAAGAAGACTGATAGTTTTCTTCTTGTCTTTGATGTTGAAAGGCTTGTCGGTGATAATGTACGGGTGAATGGTCGTAAAGTCTATCTTTTTTAAGAAAATATCCTTATCTTCTTGTTCATATTGTTCTGCAACAGAGGCTTCGGTGTCGATATGAGTAAATGTATTTTGGTCATAGACTTGTTTGAGGCAGGTTTGGAAGGCGTATTGTTGTTCCAAGTTGAACATTGCCAATCGGCTTTTGAACTTGCCGCGTTTGAAACAGACTTTTTGTGTGTATTTTCTTTTTTTTTGGTTGATTGTCATTTCGATTTCGCTTTCGTAGTATGCTGAAGCGGTCTGTTGAGAGGCTTTGTTGCATTGTTGCAACAAGTCTTTGAGCGATTGGGCATTGCAATCGATGGCAAACAATATTGTAAGGAGTGTCAATATCAGCGTTTTTTTCATCTGTTTTGGTATTCTGTATTTGTAAAAAAGGGGAATTCGGCTATCGAACTCCCCATGTATAACGAAATTTTTGTGTTTCTATTTTCCGACAGCGGCTTGGGCGGCAGCCAATCTTGCGACAGGCACTCTGTAAGGCGAGCAAGAAACGTAGTTCATTCCTGTTTTGAAGAAAAATTCTACCGATGCAGGGTCTCCGCCATGCTCTCCGCATACTCCGACTTTGAGGTTTGGCTTGGTCGAACGACCTTTCTCAACGCCAAGTCTCACCAACTGTCCGACACCTTCCTGATCCAATGTTTGGAATGGGTCGTTTGGCAAAATCTTCTTGTCTTGATATTCGTGAATAATGGCGTTTACATCGTCTCTTGAGAAGCCGAATGTCATCTGTGTCAAGTCATTTGTTCCGAAAGAGAAGAAATCGGCAACTGTTGCAATCTCATTTGCAACCAATGTGGCACGAGGTATTTCTATCATCGTTCCGTACATATAGTTTATCTTGATTCCTTCTTTTGCCTCGACTTCTGCATGAACTCTGTCGCAGATTTCTTTCTGGTGCTTCAACTCTGTAACCGACACAGTCAAAGGTACCATGATTTCCAAGCGAGGGTCCATACCTTCTTTCCTCAATTCAGCTTCTGCTTCAAACAATGCACGGAATTGAGTCTCAGTAATTTCGGGATAAATGATGCCGAGACGAACGCCTCTTAGTCCCATCATAGGATTGACTTCTTCCAAGCCGTCAATTCTTTCTTGTAACTTTTCAGTATCTATGCAAAGCTCTTTTGCAAGAAGGGCAACCTTATCTTCGGTGTGAGGAACAAATTCGTGCAAAGGAGGGTCTATCAAACGGAATGTAACAGGCTTTTTGTCCATTACTTTCATTGTTCCCTTGACAGACTTCTTTATATGTACGTGAAGCTCGTCCAACCATTTCTTTCTTTCTTCTGTCGAACCGGAAAGTATCATCTTTCTCAAAATTGCAAGAGGTTCTTCGGAGTTTTTGCCGTAGAACATGTGCTCTATCCTGAACAATCCTATTCCTTCGGCACCAAAATCCAATGCTTGTTGAGCATCTTCAGGTGTGTCGGCATTTGTTCTCACTCCCATGGTGCGATACTTATCCACAATCTGCATGAATTGTTTGAAAAGAGGGTTCTCGGTTGCGTTAATCATCGCAACTTTTTCGCTATATACCAATCCCTTTGTTCCGTTCAAACTTAGCAAATCGCCTTCCTTGAAAGTCTTGTCTCCAATGGTGATTGTCTTGCTTTCCATGTTGATTTGCAATTCGCCGCAACCAACAATGCAACATTTGCCCCAGCCTCTTGCAACCAAGGCTGCGTGAGAGGTCATACCGCCGCGAGCAGTCAAAATACCGGTGGCTGCTCTCATTCCCTCAACGTCCTCAGGGTTTGTTTCTTCTCTTACCAATATGTTCGCAATTCCAGCTTTCTCCAATCTCATTGCCTCTTCGCTTGTAAGGGCAATAACTCCCACTGCACCGCCGGGACCTGCAGGAAGACCCTTTGCAACAATAGGGTGTTTCTTTTCGTCTTCTGTATCCAAAATCGGGTGTAACAACTCATCGAGTTGAGCAGGCGACACGCGGCGAATAACTTCTTTTTCGTCAATCATGCCTTCTGCCAACATATCCATTGCCATTGTCAAAGCGGCAACGCCTGTACGCTTGCCAACTCGGCACTGCAACATATACAATGTTCCATCTTGAATAGTGAACTCAATATCCAACATATCGTGGAAGTTCTTTTCCAAAATGTTTCTTATTTCGCAGAGTTCCTTATAGGTTTGCGGCATCTTCTCTTGCATGGAAGGAAGATTTTTATTCTGCTCATTCTTTGTCTCATCGTTGAGAGGGTTTGGTGTTCTGATACCTGCAACCACGTCTTCGCCTTGTGCGTTTATCAACCATTCGCCATAGAAGAGGTTTTCGCCGGTTGCAGGGTTACGAGTGAAGGCAACGCCGGTTGCAGAGTTCTCTCCCGTATTACCAAACGCCATTGCCTGAACGTTTACAGCCGTTCCCCAATCGTCAGGTATGCCTTCAATTCTTCGATACGAAACGGCTTTCTTTCCGTTCCAAGACTTGAATACGGCTTTTATGCCGCCCTCCAATTGTTTTGCCGCATCATCAGGGAAATCTACTCCCAATTTTTCTTTGATTGTGGCTTTGAATGTCTCGGCAAGACATTGTAAGTCTTCTGCACTTAAATCTGTGTCGGATTTGTATGATTTTGAACGTTTGTATTCGTCCAATATGTCGTCCAATACCTTTCTTATTCCCACGCCATCAACAGGCTCTATTCCTTCTGCTTTTTCCATTACGACATCTGCATACATCATTATGAGACGTCTGTAAGAATCGTAAACAAAACGGGGGTTGTTTGTCTTCTTTATAAGACCCGGTATGGTCTGAGAGCAAAGACCGATGTTCAAAACAGTGTCCATCATTCCCGGCATTGATTTTCTTGCACCGGAACGGCAAGATACCAACATACAGTTGTCCTTGTCGCCATATTTTGTTCCCATTGCACTCTCTGCCTTACGCATTCCTTCCCACACTTGTTCCATCAAACCATTTGGTAATTCACAAGCGTTGTCGTAATAGTCAGTACAACATTCTGTTGTGATTGTAAAACCTGCAGGAACAGGAAGTCCCAAAAGACACATCTCTGCCAAATTGGCTCCCTTGCCACCCAACAAATTCTTCATGTCCGCTTTACCTTCTGCAGTCTTACCACCAAAGGTATAAACATACTTTTTTGTCATCGTATCTAATCAAATTAGTGAATAATATATTGAATAAAACTTGTCAAAAAACTCTCTTTTTGGTTTCGGTCTTGGTTTACATATCGCAAACGATTGTTCCGAAACGGCTGTGCAAAGATACAAAAAAAATGAATTTTCACAAAATTGCATTACTTTTGCCGTTTGAAACGAGTAAAACTCAATCTTTTACCCTCTTGTGCCGCCACATATTCTATCGCTCCTATTGTGGGCGGGTCGGGTCTCAAATTGCCATATATATCGTATGGAACAATGTAGCTCCATGCCCCGTTGCCGGCAGCAATCGCCACAGAACCTTCGCCAACGCTCACATCACCCTCCGAAGCAGCCCTGAACCTCGGGTCGGAGAACAAACAATTTGCAAAAACATTGGTTTGAGAAGCATATTTCTTTGTCTTGACAATGCAGTTCTCAAAATATTTTTGACTGTATCCTCCTTCCAACAAATCAAACTCCACTTCTTCTTCGGCAAGACTTCCATATATGATACAATTATGGAAAGAGGCTTGTTCAACAGGGCGATATTGTATGTTGTCATTAACATCTAAATAATAATCATTGAGAAGCAGTGTCGGCTTTGTCCTTGTGGAGTACTGCCAATAGTTGGCAAAAGTGCAGTGAACGAAGTTATAGTGTCCGCCCATGGTCAGTTTAATCGCATAATTGCCGCAATTTTGAACGATGAGGTTCTGTGCGTCGAGTGTTGCACCTCTTGAATACAAGCCGACGTATGAACAATTCTCCACAATGGTATTTCTCATTGTCAGAGTGGGAGAGGAGCTGACGCAGGTATCGACCAAAATTCCGATTATGTTATTTTTTATCACCACATTCTCCAAAACATTGTCTTTACAGCCTGGAATAAATCTCACGCAGCCCCATTGACCGGCAGCATTTGCATATTTGCTGTCGGATTTCACAAGGGTAACAATGGATGCATAATAATACGGCTCTGTGAAATCCACCATCTCTTTTCGTTTTGAAGTAATGGACTGTCCCGAG
>SFPR01000115.1 GCA_004551865.1 Bacteroidales bacterium | reverse complement strand
TAAACTCGTGCGATACCTCTCCCGCCGTATCTGCATTTGTTGCATTATCTACTTTTGTGGTTTTAATATCTTCTACAAGAGCAATGTCCTTTTTAACGGTTTCGCCAGCAGTGCCACTCGGCATTTCGTATTTCGGGTGCGCTTCACTACCCCTAATATGGGTGGGGGTAGAAACCGAGCCAAGGCGCACATTAGTGCCGTCAAAGTCATACACCGCATTTCCGCTTAAATTATTAATACGGTTAGTGCTTAAACCGTTTGTGTTCTTAAATGCTTTCTCGCCCGTAATATCTTGTTTAGTGTCCGTTGTTACATAGTTGGTAGGAACGGTAGGAATATCGGTTTTAAGCGCAAAATCACCGACTTTCTTGCCACTATCCACCAGTGTCTTATTAGTGCTGTCATATTGCACCAAATTGCCCCCGACAAGATTAGTGCGGGTTGCAAGCGTTTGAAGTCCGCTCTTTGTGGTGTCAATGTTTCCCGCCGCGTCAAGCACAACCTTGCCGACTTGTGCCATTCCGTCGCCGTCAAAGACAAGCGCACCTGAATTAGTGCCGTCGTATTTAGGCACAACCAAACCAGCAGGGCTTGTAAGTTTTGTGGTGTTTCCGTGGGCAACTTCAATCAACTTATCCTTGACTTGAAGCGTGGTGCTATCAATCGTGGTCGTCGTTCCGTTGACCGTGAGATTTCCGCCAACCGTTACGCCACCATTGACCGACAAATTGCCCGTAATCGTGCCGCCCGTCTTGTCAAGTTTTTTGCCGTCTTGCGTGTCCACATAGGTCTTTGTCGCATAGCCCTTGTCCGCAATCGCAACTTGCAAATTGCTACCCGTGAGCGTTGTAACAAAATCGCCGTTATTAAAGGTAACTTCCTTGTCCGCCGAGCCGTCAAAGGTTATGGACTTTTCAGCGTTTGTGCTATCATTGCCTACAACACGAAGCGCGCGCGTCGTCTTTCCCGCTTCCTTTACAACTTTGTTTGCGTCCGCCGTATTATCTACATTACCAAGTCCAATATTAGCCTTTGTAATATTTACATTGCCTTTGCGATATTCGGTTTCAGCGTCGCCCTTAACGCCCGTAACGCCACCAGTTTTCGCTATTTCGGCAACTTCGGCAAGCGCACCCTCAACATTCGTCGAAGTAAAGTTATTAGCGGTATCGGCAAGCGTAACTTGTTCCGCACTCGTTTCGGGCAAAACTTGCACAAGTGTTCCTTGTGCGTCCACTACTCTATGGATTTTTCTTTTTTCAGCCATAAAATATCTCCTTAATCTTCGCTATAAATATAATCGCCGACACTCAAATCCGCCGAGTTTACGCTCTTGTGGCTCTTTGCGTCAACTATTTTAGTGTTTAAGTCCTTAATCTCTTGCAAGGACATTCGGAAACCTTGATTTCCTTTGTTGACATAGACAAACGCTTGCTGCCGAAAACCTTTGGTGTTTGCGGTTGGGTCAATGCGTGCAAAACCGCCCAACTCCAACGGCACGGCTTTCACTTGCTCCGCCGTCGTTTGGTGCGGGTTATTCATATTGAGAACGTGGTCGCGGAAATATTGCGGCTCTGCCCCGCTCAAATTCGTATAAGCGGACAATGTGGTATCGTCTGCGGCAAGGCTCACATTTGCGTTTTTACGCCCTAAAACATCGGCGGTAACACTTGCGCCCTGCGGCTCTTCAATTTTGACATTTACGTCATTTTTTGAGCCGTCCGCGCCTATCTCAACATTTATATTGTCTTTCCCAACGACATCAACATATACATCTACGCCGAAATCGTTAGCGTCATTGATTAGTGGCAACTTAATACCTCAACATTTTGATTTGCACAAATGGTTTTAATGTTCTCTTCGCCGTTCTCGTCTTTGCCGTAATAGGTGATACAGAACACATAATCGCCCTTTGTAAGTTTCTCACTATCCACTTCGTCAATATCAATAATGATTTGGACGAACTTTGTGCCAGAAACGGGGTCTGTTTGTTGCTCCAAGTTGTTATAAGTGTAAGTAAGCACTTCCGCGCCCTTGCGGTCATAGAAATGCACTTCAATGCGGTCGCCCGTGGCAACTTCTAAATTATCAAACTTATATCTTAATGATACAGTGTTTTTGACATACCAATGCCACTTTTCATCTTCATACCACGGTGAGTTTTTGGTTTCAATTTGTATATCGTTCATTTATGCTCTCCTATGTTATAGGGGGTTTTTA
>SFPR01000013.1 GCA_004551865.1 Bacteroidales bacterium | reverse complement strand
TTTTGCCAATCTTTGCCTCTGGGCTTACGAATGAGAGTTGTGCATTCATGGATTGCTATTTTTTCGTTTTAGTAATCATTGCCATCATTACAGCTTCAACGACAACTTTGCTGCCGACGTAAGCTGTTCCCCTCATCTTTACAATTCCCCTGCGGATTGGCTCTACAAGTTGGAGTTTTAGTAACAATGTGTCTCCCGGAACGACCTTGTCTCTGAACTTCACTTCTTCAAACTTCATGAAATATGTGCTGTATTCTTCGGGGTCTTCAACATCTTTGAGTGCAAGCATTCCTCCTGTCTGTCCCAAGGCTTCCACAACCAACACTCCAGGCATTACCGGTTCTTCGGGGAAGTGTCCGTTGAAGAAATCTTCGTTGCCCGTTACGTTTTTCAAGCCTACCACATAGTCATCGCCAATTTCGATAATCTTATCTACAAGTAACATCGGAAAACGATGAGGAAGGTGTTGCTTGATTGCCTTGATGTCATATACAGGTGCTTTGTTCGGGTCATAAAAAGGTGCTTTCTTTGTATCTTCCATAGTGTTTTTTATTTTTCTTGCCAACTGATTATTAACTCTGTGTCCGGGTTTACGAACGATAAACCTTGCCTTGATGTGCCGACCGACCAATGCAATATCGCCGATAAAGTCCAAAAGCTTGTGTCTTGCAGGTTCGTTGTCATACTTCCGGCATACGTTGTTCAAAACTCCGTTTTCAACTTTTATATTGTCAGCATTCATCGAAAAAACTTCCGCAAGATAGTCAATCTGACTTTGCTCCAAAACCTTGTCTGCAAATATTATGGCATTGTCAAGGTCTCCTCCTTTGATAAGATTGAGTTTCAAGAGCTGCTCAATCTCGCTCAAAAATACGAACGTCCTGCAAGAAGCAAAATCATGCTCAAATTCAGATAATGAATCGAGAACTGCCGACTGCGAACCGACAACTTTTGATGCAAACTCTATATACAAATCGACCTTAAAACCATCGTATGGCAATGCAAGCAGCTCGATGCCGCTTTCAGGTTCGCTGTATGAGATAGGTTCTTTCAATTCAAAGTACTTCCTCGGCTTTGTGAGGGTTGCAATTCCGCTTTTTCTTATTCCCTCAACCCACAAACGAGAACTGCCGTCAAGAATTGGCACTTCTTCGGCGTCCAATTCTACCTCAACATTGTCAATCTCTGTTGCAAAAAGGGCTGCCATGAGGTGTTCTATCGTACACACTCTCACGCCGTTTTGTTCCAAACTTGTACCTCTTGAAGTATCACCCACAAGGCGTGCATCTGCCTCCACGTATGGAGTATTTTCCAAGTCAATGCGTTTGAAACGTATGCCAAAATCATCTTCGGCAGGCAAGAGACGCACTTTCACTTTTTTACCTGTGTGCAGTCCTTTACCCGATATTTCAAACGGCTTCTCAATAGTTGTCTGTATATTCATAATGTTTTCCGATTGCAAAGATAGAAATATTATTTGAAACAGCCAATCCTTAAAGAAACAATTCTCCTTCCTGCCGTGCAATCACACCTTTTTTGTTGCAAAAAAGCAGAAAGAAGAGTTAATAAAAACAAAACGAAGAGTCATTAAAATAAAACGCCGTTTTGGCAAAATAAAACGGCGTTTTATTCCAACGAAACGAAGAGTTAGAAACAACGTTTCAAGTCTTTGAAAATCAATTATTCAGAAAACCTATTTCTATTCTGTCCTTTCCCTCCCAGCCAATGAGCGGACTATCGCTTCCATAACCCACCACAATGATTTTATTTTTGGCAATACCATGCTTAATCAAAAAGTTGGCGAGCAAATCGGCCTGTTGGGAGGCAATCGCAGCAGCCTTTTCAGGTTTTTCTTCGCTGTGAATGTGAACCGAAATGGTTATGGTGTAATTCATGTTCTTGACGCTTTTGGCAAAATACTCCAAATTTCTTCTTCCTCTGTCGGATAGTTTGTTCCTTTTCTTATGTTCAAAGGGGGTTTCGACAATACAGAGTTTTTTTGTGGATATAAGGTCGTCTATGCTCCTGACTACGATTTGAGAAAGGTCGTTTGAGAAGAAATGAATGTGGTTTTGCATCTGCGAGTGTAAAATATAGGGTTGGTCCGGCTTGAAATATGCAAAGTATCCTTTGTCGTTGCTATGTGTGATAAAGAGTGTGTCGAGTGTAAGGGAGTCTAAAATGAGTACTTCGCCTTTCAAAAATCTTCCGCTTTGATCCAAAAGGTATCCGTCTATGAATGCAGGTTCTGTTTCAAAGCTGATAATTTTTGTCTCTTCGGTTTTACCGCTGCGAACTACCATTTCCTTTTCGTCCGCTTCCAAAACAATATCATCTCCTTTGGTATTTACCTCTGCTCCGAGCAAAATAGGTTCGCTCCAATTATCCCATTTCTGCTCGTTCTCACGATGTGAAACGTATATATCCAAGCCTCCGTAATTCACTCCCGCATTTGAGGAAAAATAGAGCGTCTTTTTGTCAGGAGAAAGCACAGGATTGGTTTCGTTGTATCGAGTGTTGATAGGACAAGGAAGCAGTATAGTGTCGGTTTCGCCTCTGTTATTTTGTTCAAGACGAAATATGTCGTTGTTATCATGGCTGCTTTCATAACAGAAACCTCTGTTTGAACGTGTAAAAATAAGCTCTTCTGAATTGGCTTTCAGCTCTCTTGAAGGAGGAAGGCTCTTTGACTGCACAAAAAGAGGAAGCCATTCTGATTGTTGCAAAGCGAGAGTGAGTGAAGAATAGACTTGCTTATTGAAAGACTTGTTTGACTTCATAGTTTCTATGTAGTGCATCACCAAAGAGAATGATTGAATATTGCCTTTTTGATAAAAAAGGTTGTGATTGGCTTTGAATTCGTCTGAAGTTATAGTTTGTTTTGACAAAAGGGTCTCTATGTTTTTTCTTACCTTGTCTGCTTTCTGCACAGCGGAGCTTCCCGAAAGAGAAGGGAAGTATGCAAGAAGTGTGTCGGCAACCTGCTTTCGTGTATCGGCAAGATATAGGTTTGCAAACTTGTTCAACAATGTCTCATCGCTATCTGCTTCCATTATAGTCTGCATTCCGACAAGTGAAAGTTGTGAAAATGTCTTCTGTTTGAGCTGTTCCAGAACAGAATACCACTGAGGGTGCTTTTTGTTGTGCTTTACAAAGTCAGACATGGCGATAATGTTGCCGTTTTTGGTTGCCGAGTTGTACAAGACTTCTTCCATGCGTTGCTTTGCCAACTTGTGGTATGAGCCTTCGGGATATTCCGAAAGGTATTCTTTGTAAGCCTCGGCGGTATTGGTTTCGAGAGCTTTGGAAAACATCAGTTTCTCAATTTTAGCCTTAGCTTTGGAAACGTGTTGTTTGTTGTTGCTTGTGGCTGCAAAGTCTCTGAGAGTCTGCAAATCGTCGCTTTCCAAAATTTGTTCCACAATCAACTTGTCTATATTTTGCTTTGCAAGGCTGCTTTGCAACGAAGCAGGATATTTTTCAACGTACCGTTCGAAGGCTTCAAGAGTTCCTTCCATGCTTGCTTGCTCAAAGGCAAGTTGTTCGACCAATCGCATGGCTTCTTTGACGTAGGTGGTTTGTTCTTTGAAGCATTCGATAAATTGTTCAAGCTCTTCAATGCTGCCCGACTTAAAAGCAATATCGAGACTTGTGCGAACAAAGTCGTCGAGTTCAATCTTGTCTCCCTCAGTTTGAAGATTATATCTATTGGCATAACTATATGCCAAACAAGAATTAAAAGACGGATTATCAACAGCCGAATAGTATTTGAACATAAGCTCCGTCCGCTCCAAGTCGTTGGTGTCCTTATAAGCCGAAGTAATCTTCTCAAAGGCTGCTTCGTACTCCTTTTTGTTCAACAACTTGTTTATGGCATTTGATTGTGCATATACTTGGAATGAAAAAATCAAAAATGCGACCAACACACCTGACAACCTCACCGATATTTTCATTTTCTTGTAACTATTTTTACTTTTTATCATCTGACTTCGACAATAAAGTCCTTAATCCAGACATCTTCGACCAATATATCGACAGTGTAGCGTCCTTTTTCTATGTTTTGATTAAATACAAGAACGTTTGAATTAAATTCTTGTTCGCCTACAAGACGTTTATTCTTATCGTAAACCCTTACTTTTTGGAGATTGTGAACTCCGTCGGAGTATGCCATTATCCGATTGGTATCGCTCCACAGATATATGCCGGAATATTCTGAATGTATCTCATATATGTTTATGGCTTTGTTGAAATAAATCCGAAATCGGTCGTTTGTCGTTCCGCTTTCCAAATCGAAACTTAAGTTATTCGGCACACAAAAGTCATAGAACTTGTTTTCATATTTGTCTTCCAAGATTATGCTGACGTTTTTCGGAATTACCGAAAGATTATCAAGCCTCAAGCTGACCCTATTTGCCTCTCCTATATACAATCCTATGTCGAAAGCGGCAGGATAATCGGGGAATGTATTGACCGAAAGTTCTTCTGAGTCCACTATAAAGTAGATTTCGGGCATTTGTTCGCTTATTCCGAACATCTTGTGTGCATCATATTCGTCAAAACCGTACTTTGCATCTTCTATCATGCCCAAAAGAGCATATTGTTGCCGAGAACCTATGTTTGCCGAGAGCGAAAGGTAGTTGCGATTGACTTTCGAGCCTGTACCACTCTTTGGAATGTATTGGTGTTGTCTCTTAAAAGTAATCTCAGTGCCGTCTTGCATAGTCTCAACAAAGAAGCTCTCCAAAGAAGGTATCATTACATCTTCGTTTTCATCGACTATGACAGGATTATATACCAAGTTCTCTCTGTCAAACAAAAATATGGCATTGCCTTGTATCTTTGTGTCGATGTCATCGAACAATCTTTTTGTACTGAGCGGTGCAGTGAAAGGATTTCCCACCAAGTTCCAACGATCATTGTTCTTCATGGTCAGAGCAACCGTAGTTTTGCTGTTACAAAGTATGCCTTCGTACTTCACATCCAAAGCATCGTGAGTGTAAACCGCATATCCCACACCCGGAGAGAGTATCAAATTTGGATCGACAAGGTATTCGCTCCAATTATCTCCGTGTTTGCTCACAACACCTGTGTTGTATTTCATCAGCCAAGTTTCATTTCCGCTTTTTCTCATCGAATATACCAATGCTCTTGCTTGATTTACCGGTGAGGAAATATAGTTCCAGCGTTCGGGAAGAAGGTTTTGGTGAACGGAAAAGTAGGATTGCTTGCCGTAAATGATGTCTCCCGAAACGTAGAACATCTTTCCTGCATTTATGTCAATGTTTACATTGTCTCCAAGCACAAGCATGGAACACACAACGTCGGTTGTAACCTTTACTTTCAAACTATCTTCGATAAATACGACATCTTCCATATTTGGTTCGCCCTTTGGTAACCACAAGTCGGGATTGTCCCAATTTCCTGAGGCTATCATGCGTTTTGCTTTCGGGAAACCAAAATATAAATCTGATATTTCTACCTCATCGGGGTTCTCTATGCTAATCTCTATCTTGTTGGCAGTTTGAGGAGACTGTAAGGGAACACAATAGTCCGACGTTTTGACATTATCTTTCATGCTCATAAGGCACACATTGTCCCTATACCATTTATATATAAGCGATATGTTTGTTTTCTTGTCGGCTTTTGGTTCTGAGAAAGGCTCGTCCGATTTGTGTGGGAGGTTCATCGAGAATTGGTAATCTTTGTTTGAGAACACTTCTGCAACGAATGTTACTTCTTTGTCGGTCAGAGGTTCGTTTTTTATGTGGTTCGCCAGAATATCTGAAGCCTTTGCACACGAACCTTCAAGCGGAATGGTAATCTCTTGCGGCAAACGGCGAGTCTTAATTTTCAACACAGCTTTGTGAACACCCTCCTTCTTCGGAGCATAAGAGATTGTGATGTTTTTTGGAGTTTTTCTCGCATCGACAGATTTCTTATCGACAGAGAAGAACGCCTTATCTGCACCGGTGATTTCAAAGCTCACATCTTCGCGAAGGCACTTACCTTCGACTTTCAGACGTATTGTTTCCGGATAAGTGTATGGCAATGGTATGTGATTGAAGTTTAGTTTTTCTACACTTGCATTGCGTTTGTCGCTTGTGCGAGAAATATGTACAGAAGCAGGCACTCCGTTGTAGGGGTCTGCAAGAGAGCTGATTTTTATGTTCCTTGTCTGAATTTTTGGTGCAACTCCCCTGCCTTTTACCCTGCTCAGCTTCCACGAAAGCTGCACAAGAGGTTGGTTGTTACACTCTTGAGGAAGAACAATTTTCGAAAAATTTCGTGTAGAGGCTCTTTTGCCGGTATAAAACTCACAGTTGCGAGAACGAGAGTCCTTTACATCAATCCATTCTCCGCTTTCCGAAATCCGGTATTGCAACTTGACAACCCATGAAGACTTTTTGGTTGCACCACAATAGTGTTGCCAATCTATTGTTACCTCTTCACGATTGAGGGTCGAAAGATTGAGTATCACCCTTGCCGACGAACCTTTGTCGTTTTCTGCTTCGTAATACAGAAGAGTGTCTTTTGAGGGTTTGTTTGCAAAGTCAAAACTTTTCAATTCGTAACCCGAAAGGTTCAAATCAAACACCGGTTGCGACACATTGTCTTCTTGCTGAGCCAATGCTGCAAATTGAACAATCAAAAAAAGAAAAAATGCTGCTATTTTCTGCTTCATCTCCTATCTATCTTCCCACTGATTTTATTTTGTAGTCATCAATCTTATACACAACTGTTCTTTTGTTTTGGTATCCGCGAGTTTCGTCCGGTCTTTCAAAATAGTACGGATTTATCATGCTGTTTTGGTTTGAGATGTTGGGAGTTTCCATAAAATCTACGCCGTTTTCAATCAAGCTATGAACGAAATAAGTGATTATATCGTATCCCAAGGCTGCATAAAACTTGTCCGGCTCGGTCTTAAAGTGCTTTCGGAACAACTTGACGAAGTTTACGAAATTGGCATTGCTGTAATCGTTCAGATAGCTCAAGGTAAAATGGAAATCAAACTTCTCGAGGAGTTCAAAATCCAAAGAGTTGAACTCGCACCATGAATAATCGCCAAACAGAGTTATCTTCGCACCTTTCTTGGACGAGAGAACAGAGAGCAGTCTCTTGGCAAAGGTTTCGGCTTCGCTCTTTCCGTCGGAAGCGACAAGGCTTATAACCACGTTATTCTTGGTTGTGGATATTTTGCTCGTCAGTTTGTTTGCATATTTGTTGTAGTCCATTATCGTCCACATCATTGTGCTTTTGGAAAGCAGCTGCTCATAATAATCGACCGAGGGTTTGATGCTCGCTCTGTTGTCATGTATTATAATAATGTTGTCCTCTGAATGTTTGGAACGAATATAACGTACAACGGTTTCCACTTCTGCTGCGGCAGAAGGCTGAATTTTGAAAGTGTAATTGTTTTGCAAAATTCCTATGTCGGAACTCATAGGATTGACAATAGGGATTTTGTTTGCTTTTGCAAAGTCTGCCGCAATGGCAAAAGGATTTTTGAAGACCAATGGCACAATCAAATCCATGTCTTTCATTTCCGAAGAACTCAAAGCCTCACGCATTTTCTCCGTATCGTTTTCTCCCACATCGTAAACAAAGCATTCGATGTTGTATCCTTCCTTTTCCAATACGTCCAAGGCAATTCTCGCTCCCTCATAGAAGTTTATGTATTCAAAGCACTTGTATCTCTGCCGTTTTTTCTCATCTATATTGAATTTTGTGAAAGTCAGCTTGTCTATCTCTTCGTAGTTGAGCGGCAACATCAATGCTATGTTGAGTTTTGTCGATTTTTGGAGTTTTTGTTTCGGGTGTTTGTGAACGACAAAGGTTTCGTTTTGAACTTCGGTTACCGAATTTGAACGCTCGGAGGTGAACTTATCTTTGTTCCTTGTGGTTATCGGGATTTTTATCAGCTGTCCTGCTTTGAGGTTTTCGGCAGTCAAGCCTATGTTTACTTCCATTATGTCTTTTTCTGTAAGGAAGAAATTTCTCGAAATCCTATACAAAGTCTCACCCTGCTCCACTCTGTGAAGTCCTACGGTAACATCATCGTCAAGTTCTTTGTTTTGTGCCGACAAAACAAAGAACTGCAATGACGTCAGTATGAAAAGTATGTAACAAAATGTGTGTTTCATAATTCAACAACCGAAAATTAAACCACTATTCCCACTCTATGGTTGCAGGCGGTTTAGAGCTGATGTCATAACATACTCTGTTTACGCCCTTAACCTTGTTGATAATCTCGTTTGACACCTTTGCAAGAAATTCGTATGGCAGATGAGACCAGTCGGCTGTCATTCCATCGACCGATTCCACTGCTCTGAGAGCCACAACTCTCTCATACGTTCTCTCATCTCCCATTACGCCAACCGATTGTATCGGAAGCAAAATCGCACCCGCCTGCCAAACTTTGTCGTAAAGTCCTTCTGATTTGAGATTTGAAATAAAAATATCATCAACTTCTTGAAGTACTTTCACTTTTTCGGCAGTTACTTCACCCAATATTCTGATTGCAAGTCCCGGACCGGGGAATGGGTGTCGTTTGAGCAACTCGTCTTTAAGCCCCAATGCCTTTCCCACACGTCTGACCTCATCTTTGAAGAGCGAACGCAAAGGTTCGACCAATTTGAGCTTCATATAGTCTGGCAGACCGCCCACATTGTGGTGCGACTTGATTGTTACGCTCGGTCCTTTGACGCTGCAACTCTCTATCACATCGGGATAAATCGTGCCTTGTGCCAACCATTTGACATCGGTGAGCTTTCCGGCTTCCGAATCAAACACATCAATGAAGGTTTTTCCGATTGCCTTTCGTTTTTTCTCAGGATCGGTCAATCCTTCGAGGGCTTTGTAAAATATATCCTTGGCATCTACTCCTATAACGTTCAGTCCCATTCCTTTGTAGGAGTTTAAGACACTCTCAAACTCGTCTTTTCTCAACAATCCGTTATCTACAAATATGCAGTTCAGCTTGTTTCCTATGGCTTTGTGAAGAAGCATTGCCGCAACAGACGAATCCACTCCTCCGCTCAAGCCCAACACCACTTTGTCTTCTTGAAGCTGTTCTCTTAGGTTTGCTATTGTGGTCTCAATATAGGATTCTTCTGTCCAATCCTGCCTTGCTCCGCACACTCCTACGACAAAATTTTTAAGTATTGTCAAGCCATCTTTGGAGTGATAGACCTCGGGGTGAAACTGAATGGCGTAAGTCTCTTCACCTTCAATCTTATAGCCTGCATTTTTGACACTTTCGGTCGAGCAAATGACTTTATAGCCTTCGGGCATGGTCTCTATGGTGTCGCCGTGGCTCATCCACACCTGCGAGTTCAAAGGTACGTCCCTCATCAGCTTGCATTCGCTGTCCACATAGCTCAGATTAGCTCTTCCGTACTCTCTTATCTTGCTTGCAACCACGTTTCCTCCAAAGGCATTGACCATATATTGAGCCCCATAGCACACTCCGAGTACCGGCAGCTTGCCTTTGAAACTCAAATCGGGCTTTGGTGCATCGACATCCCTCACACTGCAAGGGCTTCCGCTGAGTATAACTCCTATAACTTCGTTTGAAATCTCCGGAACTTTGTTAAACGGGTGTATTTCGCAATAAACGTGCAATTCTCTTACCTTTCGTGCAATCAACTGTGTGTATTGAGAGCCGTGATCCAAAATTATTATCGTCTGCATCTTCTCTTTGGTGTTATTATTTACAATTACTTTTGTTTTTTCTGTGCTTATTATCTGTTAATTAGCTCGTTTTCCAAAATCCTCTGACGGCTTGAAAAAGATTTTTCAAAGTTACAAAAAAAATATCACATACAAGACGCAATGAGTTCAAAGACTTGAAAAATCCAAATAAAGAAGAGTTCTGTCTATATGGTCAGAACAGCAAAAAAGAGACAAAAAACGAAGAAAAAAGTCGGCTGTTTGAAAAAAATATTACCTTTGCAGGACAAAAAAAATCAGCAAACCTCAGAAATATTCACTCCAGATGGAAGAAAAACAATACGTCATACAGTACGAAGATGTCGATTTATCATTTGATAAAATGATTTTGACAGGAATAAACCTTACAATCGAAAAGGGAGAGTTCGTTTACCTGATTGGGAAGACCGGTTCGGGCAAGAGTTCTCTGCTCCGCTCGATTTATGCCGACATTCCGATTGAGGCAGGAGCTGCAAGAGTGTGCGGATTTGACCTCAACAAGATGAGGCGTTACCAAATCCCCATGCTCAGACGCAAACTCGGCATTGTGTTTCAAGACTTTCAGTTGTTGAAAGACCGCTCGGTGTTTGACAATCTTGCTTTTGTGCTGAGAGCGACGGGAATGAAAGACAAGCAAGCAATGAAAGAGAGAATTTTGCAGGCGTTGGACGATGTGGGATTGCTGCAAAAAGCCGAAGAACAGGCGTGCGATTTGAGCGAAGGCGAGATGCAGCGAGTGTCAATCGCCAGAGCGATTGTAAACAACCCCGAGCTGATTTTGGCAGACGAACCTACAGGAAATCTCGACCCTATAACAAGCGAGGAAATTGTCGAACTACTCATGCAAATCAACAAAAAACACGGAACAACCGTACTTATGGCAACCCATGACTACATTGTGATAGACAAATTCCGCTCGAAAGTGATTGCTTGCGAAGACGGAAAGATAGTATCTTGAAAATTCAGTTAAAACAAAACGCCGTTCTGCTGAAATAGATTGGCGTTTTGGCAAAATAAATCGGCGTTTTGCGAGTGCTAAAACGCCGATTTATTTTAATCGTTTGCAAAGTAATGAAAATCAATCGGTTCAAAGCTCCGGCAAAAACTTCTCCATTCTTGCGTTTGAGCCTTGATTTATTATTTCGATCGGAATATTGCGAAACTCAAACCTGCCCTTTCTCACATCGGAGGTGCGAGAAGTATTTTGCAATCGTCCCTCAAATACTCCCGAAAGTCTGTCCTCTTTTCTGACTATTGACAATTCTCCGTCAAGACTTACAAGGTATAGTTCATAATCTCCACTGCGTTCGGTATTCTTGTTCTTGTAATAAATAATTCGGTGATTTTTCACACTGCCGAGGCTGTCCAAATCGATATGAAGAAACAAATAGTGGTGATAATAGTCAATCGAAAAATCAGTTACGTCTTCGGTGCAGATGACAAGGTCATACCACAAATGGTTTGGAGAATTGGTCTTGACATAACAGCTTCCCATTTGGTCTTTTACTGCTTTCCATTGTAGATTTTTGAAATCCAAGCAAACATATTCTCCATTTTCCGGAGCCTGCAAGCCCGGCAGACCATCAAAAGCCGCATTCTCTCCCTCGCAAGCACACAATCCTATTGCAACAAGAGCAATCAAACCAATCAATCGTAATATTCTCTCCATGACAGCTGTGTTTTTGAACAACAAAATCAAAAAAAATCCGCAAAATCGCCCGCCTTGAAAAAATTGAAATATCTTTTGTGGTGAGCAATTCTGCGGATTATCAAGATAAAAGTAAAAAAAAGAACTAAATCAACTCATGAATTACCAAGCCGGAACGCAACTTCGGTTCAAACCATGTTGTTTTTGGCGGCATGATATTTCCTGAATCTGCAATGTTTATAAGTTGTTGCATCGAAACAGGGTACAATGCGAAAGCAACTTTCATTTCGCCGTTATCGACACGTCTTTGCAATTCACCCAATCCTCTGATACCTCCTACAAAGTCAATTCTCTTTGATGTTCTGAGGTCTTTGATGTCCAATACTTTGTCGAGAACGTTGTTTGAAAGTATGGTTACGTCCAACACTCCGATAGGATCAGAATCGTTGTAAGTACCTTCTTTTGCTGTCATCTTGTACCACTCTCCTCCCAAGTACATTGAGAACTCGTGCAACTTGCTTGGTTTGTAGATTTCCTTGCCTGCTTTCTCCACAACGAAAGTATCTTTCAACTTTTCGATGAATTGTTCTTCGGTAAGACCATTCAAATCTTTCACAACACGATTGTAGTCAATGATTTTCAACTGATTGTCAGGGAAAATCACCGCCATGAAATAGTTATACTCCTCATTGCCGGTATGATTTGGGTTTGAAGCTCTTCTTTCCTGACCAACTCTTGCGGCAGCAGCTGTTCTATGGTGTCCGTCTGCAACATATAGTGCAGGGATTTCCTTTTCAAATATCTCTTCGATACGTTTTATCACAGCCTCGTCCTCAATCACCCAGAAGGTGTGACCAAATCCGTCTTCTTTTGCGACAAAATCATAAACAGGTTTTTGATTTTTTACGATGTTATCGACAATTTGGTCAATTTCTTTGTGAGCAGGATAAGCGAAAAATACCGGTTCCACGTTCGCATTAGTGATATTGACGTGAATCATTCGGTCATCTTCTTTGTCCTTACGGGTAAGCTCGTGCTTTTTAATCACGTTGTTGAAGTAGTCATCGACGTGAGTACAGCCCACAATACCGTATTGAGTACGTCCGTCCATTGTTTGGGCATAAATATACAACTTTGGTCTGTCCTCTTTTACCAACCAGCCTTTTTGTTTGAAGGCATTGAAGTTCTCAACAACCTTGTCATAAACCTCTTTTGAGTGTTCGTCAGTTCCCTCGGGCAAATCTATCTCCGCTTTCGTTACATGAAGAAGAGAATAAGGGTTACCTGCAGCCTCAACTCGTGCTTCTGCCGAGTTCATTACGTCATAGGGGCGAGAAGCAAGCTGTTCTGCTATCTCAACCGGAGGTCTCAAACCTCTGAATGCTTTTACTCTTGCCATTTTTCTTACTATTTTATTGTTAAATCTTGCTTTTAATCTGCGTGCAAATATACTATATATTTCGGATAAGGCGAGAAAAAAGTTCGTTTTTTGTGTCCTTTCGATTGTTTTTTCGGATAAATCCAATAAATTTGCAATTTATAAGTTAGTAACCAAAAAGAGGCTGTGATTTGAAAAGGAAAATACTAAACATATCTTTGGTTTGTTCTGTTGTGGTGTTGTTTTGTGCTTGTTCGACGAGCAAAGACAAGTGGCTCAACAGACAATATCACAGCATTACCGCACATTACAATGCTTGGTGGAACGGAAATCAGGCATTAAAGGAAGGAATAAAATCCTTGGAGCAAAATCACAAGGACGACTTCACCAAGATACTCCCTGTTTATAAGCTCGGAACAGCCGAAAACGCTGCTGCAATCAAGTCAAACACCGACAGGGCTGTCGAAAAAGGCAGCAAAGTAATCCAAAAGCACTCAATGAAATTTTCGGGCATTGAAAAAAATCCTCAAATCGACGATGCATACCTTCTGATTGGCAAAGCCTGCTTCTATGCAAAGGATTACAAGAGTGCGACTGCCACTTTCTCGGCCCTGATGGGGCAGTACAAAGACAAAAAAGAGATGTATGAGCCTATGATTTGGCTCGCTCTGACCAACTGCATGAACAAAAAGCACAGCGAATGCGACATTCTGCTTGACCAAGTGAAGAACAAAATAGAAGAAGGCAAAGCTCCAAAGAAACTAAACAACTTTCTATATACCGTATATGCCGAAAACGCTCTTGCACAAGGCAAAAACGCCCTTGCGTTAGAGTACTTCAAAAAACGCAAATTCACCATTTTTGAACCCAAATTGAACACTCGTCTGATGTTTATCGAAGGACAGATTTACAAAGAGGCAGGCGAATACGACAGAGCAACCAAATGTTTCAAAAAGACAGCCAAACGAGCAGGAAACTATGAGATGCAGTTTGCTTCAAATCTCAACATAGCAATGTGTTACGACCCAAAGAAGAGCAGCAGCAAGCCAATAATTTCCCGATTGGAGAAAATGGCAAAAGATAAGAAGAACACAGAATACAAAGATCAAATATATTATGCTTTGGGAGAGGTTTATTTCAGAGACAAAAACGTCGATAAGGCTTGCAATCAGTGGGAAGAATCTGTTCATCTTTCGACAGTGAACAAGCAACAGAAGATTATCTCTTCCCTAAGGGCTGCCGACACTTATTTTTCGGTGCTTGAAAAGTATGAACAGGCACAAATGTACTACGATACCGCCCTTTCGGTAATGTCTAAGGACTATCCGAATCGTGCAAACATCGAAAGCCGGCAGAAAGTTCTCACCAAGTTGGTTACAGACCTCAGATGCGTAGAGCGTTGGGACAGTTTGATTGCCATGAGCCTGCTAAGCGAAGAAGAACTCGACAGAAGAATAAACTCTTACATCGAAGAATACAAACGAAAGAAGAAAGAAAAGGAAGAAGAGGAGCAAAAAGCAAAGGCATTGGCTGCAAGCATGGCGACAATGAACCGTTACGACCAATTTACCTCCAATCAATCGAATTGGTATTTCTACAATAATGCAACCGTTCAGATAGGACAGTTGGAGTTCAAAAGGATTTGGGGCGACAGAGAGCTTGCCGACAACTGGAGATTGAGCCATAAGGAAGACGAATTTGACTTTGAGAACACTGACTCCTTGGCAGAAGAGGGTAAAGACCCCTCTGACACTACAGCAGGCAAGAGCGGCAAGAGCAAACCTTCGTCTCCCGAAACCAAAGAATACTATACCAAGGACATTCCTTTCACTGAAGAGGCAAAAAACGCCGCAAACGAAGAGATTGCAGACGCTTTGCTTTCGGCAGGCTACATTTACTACCAAGGATTGAGCAACATGGGAAAAGCTATCGAGACTTTTTTGGAACTTCATCGCCGTTTCCCTGCTCACCAAAACATATTGCCCTCGTCCTATCACCTTTATAAGATATACGATGTCTTGGGACAGTATCCAAACTCCAACTTCTACAAAAACAAAATACTTACCGAATATCCCGAGAGCGACTTTGCGATGATGATAAGCAACCCCGAATATTGGGAAGAGGTCAATCGGTCTGGTTCTTTGGGCGAAAGATTGTACTCAAACGTCTATTCTCTTTATCAAAAAGACCTTTATTCTCAAACATTGGCAGAGGGAGCAAAAGCAAGAGACTCTTTGAAAATAGGGCCTTACATTCCGAAACTGCTATATGTTGAAGCCTTGGCAAAAGGACGGCTTTACGGAATAGACTCTCTTGCAATGGATTTGACACTTCTGCTTCACAACCATACAGAAAGCGAGATTGCCCCGATTGTGGAGGCACAACTGCAACACCTTGCGGCAGCCTATCCAGACGGAAAGATTGATTTGACTTACAAACCATCGAAAAACAAAGCCGAAACACAAGGTGACAAGGAGGCTTTGCAAGACAAAGCGAACAAAGAGGTCGAAAATAAGGACAAAGACAACATTGCCGATGCCGAAATGCTGATGTTTAAGTTCAAAGATATGCAACACTATTATGTATTGCTGTTTGACGACGATAAAATGGACGCAATAGAAATAGAAAACAAGGTCAAAGCGTTCAACGATACTAATTTTGCCGACTTAAACCTCAAAACAACAAGTACACTCTTTACAATAACAAAACAAATGATTGGAGTGAGGAAATTCTCAAACCGCAATCTGGCAATGGATTACTACCAAAGCATAAACACAATTCTGCAAGCATACGACAAAGACCACTATACTCACTTTGTAATCTCAATTCAAAATTACCCTACCTTCTATAAAAAGAAAAACATAGAGACTTACGAAAAGTTTTTCAATCTGATGTACCTCGAACCCTTGCAAAGGCAAGAGCAACAAGAGGGTACAACAATACAGGACAACAATCAAAAATAGTAACACTATAAAAACACAAAAGTTATGACAAAATTCGATCAGGGCGAACAGCTTAATGTTATCAGCAGAGGAACATCAATCAAAGGCGATGTTGTTTCTGACGGAAATATGAGAGTAGATGGCACAATAAACGGAAATCTTACCGTGAAAGGAACTCTCTATATGGGAGAAAGCGGCTACATCAACGGAACGATAGCTTGTCAAAACGCCGAATTGGCAGGCAAAGTCGATGGCAATATAAGGGTTGATGAACTTCTTTCGCTTCTCAAAAACGCCTGCATCAAGGGAGACTTGGTCATAGGTCAGATTTCGATTGAACCGGGTGCAGTCTTTTCGGGTTATTGTTCGATGGGCGAAGAACAAAATCAGTTCTATATACAGAACAACCAAGAAAACAACGAACAATAGTAAGAACAACCGACAGAAAATGAACGAATACGGCAAATATTCCGCAATAGCATTTGAACTTTTGTTCATTGTGTTTTTGGGAGTGTTCGCCGGATATAAGTTGGACGAACATTTTGTCGAATTAAAACCACTTTTTACGGTGAGTTTGAGCCTTATTGCCATTGCCATAGGGCTGTATGCCACCCTCAAAAAACTTACAAAGAAATAGAAAAATGAAACAACACCCGATTTTATCTTACTTTTCGTATCTGAGTATCTTTGCAATATGCGTTTGCTTTCTGACTTTGTTTTCTGCTCTTGCCCTAAACAAAGACTTTTTCAGTGAAAACCTGCCATATTATGTAGTGATGTTTTATGCACTGACCGCCTTGTCATACTCAGCTCTGTATTTCCTGCCAAAAAAGACCAAGATGAACTTCGTACACATCTTTTTGATTACCAAGGTTGCAAAGTTTGTGATTTATTTGGGCGTATTGGCAGTGGTCTTTCTTTTCAACATCGAAACCCAAGCCAAGTTTGCAATCACTTACTTTGTGTTATTCTTATTCTTTTTGGTCTTTGACACCATTACAACCAATAAACTATCGAGAAGACAAGCCGAAGAAGAGAAACAATCCAAAAATCAATCAAACGAAAATCAAACAAAAGATGAATAAAAAGTTAGTAATGTTGCTTTTCTCGGGCATAGTGTGCGGTTCTGTTCTCACTTCATGCCAAGAAAAGATTGAAGAAAACGACCTTATCATAGGACGATGGAACAAGGAGGAGATAATGGCTGACCCCGAAGCGGCAGATTGTCAAAAAGCCTCCTATATTGAGTTTGCAGATTATGTTGCGGAAGCAAAAGCCCGCACTCTCACGACGTTCGACAGCTGTACAAGCTCAGTAAGTGTGGGAACATATACCGTAACAGGAGACACCCTCATTGTGGTTGATGAACACGTTGTAACAAAACGTTACATCATTCAGTCAATCGACCAAAACAAGATGATTTACAAAGACAAAGACAATCGCACATTTACTTATCGTCGAATAAAATAGTCTGATGCTCGAACACTTGGGTTTATTGGGGCTGTTTATCGGCAGCTTCCTTGCCTCTACTGTGTTGCCTTTTCCGAGTGAAGCGTTGCTTGTGGGAAACATTGCTTTGGGAAACAATGTATGGTTGTGCGTTTTCCTTGCAGGATTGGGCAACAGCATCGGAGGAATGACCTCTTTCGGACTTGGTTGGCTCGGAAAGATGGAGTGGATTGAGAAGTTCTTCAAGGTAAGCCGCGAAAAGATTGAACAGATGAGGGCAAAAGTCGATAAATATAAGGCGGTTGCAGGATTTTTTGCATGGTTGCCCATTGTGGGAGACGTGATTGCGATAACACTCGGCTTTATGAAAATATCACCTTTGAAGAGTTGTCTGTATATGTCGATAGGTCGCTTTGTCCGCTTTGCTTTTATGGGTGTGCTTATCGAGTATTTTAATGTGCAATCGTTCTTTCTCTGAAAATAAAAGCCCGATTTCACAGTTCTTTCTCTCCGACCCGTAAGCTCAAAAACCATACTGAAAATCAAAACATTAAGACCTGTCAAAATAAAACGCCGTCTTTTTCGAAAAATACGGCGTTTTAGCAAAATAAATCGCCGTTTTATTTTGACAAAACGGCGATTTATTTTCCTTGTATTTCAGTTGTGTTTTTTGCAGTCTTGCACTTGAGCGGTCAGAGCTTCATTGCCGAGGTTGATTTTCGCAATCGGCGATAGTAAAGCAGTGCCGCAAGCATCAATCCCAAGGCTTCACCGGAAAGAATGCCACAAGGACCAAAGCCAAACAAAAATCCCAAACAATAAGCCATAGGTATGGCAAAAAGAATATAGCTTAAAAATGAATACTTCATCGGTTTGGTTACATCGTTTATTCCTCTCAATGCTCCGAGAAGAGTAGATTGCGCCCCGTCAAAGAGCTGGAAAGCACCGGCAACAACAAACAGCATTGCCCCCTGCCTTATCACATCAATATCGGTTGAAAACAACGAAGTAATTTGCCGTCCGAAAAAGATAAAACAAAGTGCCGATATTCCCATTGAAAGAAAACTCAAATGCAATCCGCTCATCGAGTAGCATGACACTTCCGTTTTGTCTCTTCGTCCGAAGGCATGAGATACCAAAATGGTGGTTGCAGAAGCTATTCCGCAGGCTACTTGGAAGGTAAGGGTAACAAATGTCAATACAATCTGATATGCAGCAAGTGCAACAGTCGAATACCAACCCATCATTATGGTTACCATAGAAAAACTGATACATTCCAAAGCCAACTGCACGGCAATGGGAAGTCCCAATCGGATTATGATTTTGTGAGTGTGCAACAAGAAGTTCTCTTTTGAGAAGAACTTAAAATATTTTCGATAGTGTTTGTGCCA
The DNA here is from genome assembly GCA_004551865.1 of Bacteroidales bacterium. Lineage (GTDB taxonomy): Bacteria > Bacteroidota > Bacteroidia > Bacteroidales > P3 > Onthomorpha. The sequence goes on along the minus strand of SFPR01000013.1, from coordinate 13,491 downwards.
AAGCAAATAGACAAGGTATGCAAGCGGCATAAGTGTTCGGGCAATGAGGGTTGCAACTCCCGCTCCAAGCACTCCCAAACATGGGAAGCCCCACACACCGAAGATAAAAAGATAGTTGAGAAGTATGTTCAGTGCGTTTGAGGATATGATGATAACCATTGTTGCCTTTGTGTTGCCCACTCCTTCCATAAAGTGGCGAAAAGCAAGAAAGAGCTGTGCAGGAAAAAGCGATATTGCGGTAACTATGAAGTAGTTTCTCGCTGCTTCAATCACTTCGGTCGGCTGTCCGAGATATGGCATCAGCGGTACAAAAAGAAGAAGTACTGTCACAATGAACGCTCCGGTGAAAAAGTTGAGACTGATTGCGTTCTGGAACAGCATAGATATGCGTTTTGTTTCCTTTCTTGCGTATGACTGTCCCACAAGCGGGGTAAGTGCCATACCTATTCCCTGCCCGAAAACGAGTGCAATGGTCGTTATTGCTGCCGAAAAGGCAACTCCTGCCAAAGGAACTTTACCTAACTGCCCTACCATGAGCGTATCAAAAAATTGTACTACACTCATGCCGAGCGAAGAGAGGATTATAGGATATGCAAGACGGAAATTGTCTTTGTAATACTTTGGTTTTAACATTGTTGTTGTGCTTGTTCAAGTTCTGACTGCAAGTCTTCCCAGCGGTTCATTTGCTCCGAGATTTGCTTTTTGAGGTTATCGTATTGTTTGTAAAAGTTGTCCAAATCTGAATTGTCGCTTACAAAATCGGGCATCGACATTTGCTTGTCCATTTCTGCAATCTGCTGTTCCAAAGCCTCTATTTCGTTTTCGCACAAGGTAATGCGATTTCTCATTTTCCTCAAAGCACTTTCTCGCTCTTTGTTTTTGAGGTAATCTTGTTTGCTTTGTGTTATCGGTGTTGAGTTTTTGGATTTGTCGGAAGCTGTTGTCGTGTCCAATTCTTTCAAGTCGTCGAGCTTTTTGCTTTGAAGGAACTCAAAAATGTCGCCTTTGAATTGGCTTACTTTGTGGTGTGAGAACTCGTAAATGGTATCTGTAAGCCCTTGAAGGAAGTCTCTGTCGTGCGAAACCACTATGAGCGTTCCGTCATACTGCACAAGAGCCATTTTAAGTATGTCTTTGGAGAGCATATCGAGGTGATTGGTAGGTTCGTCAAGCACAAGCAGATTGCAAGGCGAAAGAAGAAGTTTGGCAAGTGCAAGTCGGGTTTTCTCTCCTCCCGAAAGGACGCTCACTTTCTTCTCTATGTCGTTCTCGTCAAAAAGAAAACTGCCCAGAATGTTGCGAATGCGTGTACGGACTTCACCAACTGCAATGTCATCTATGGTTTCAAAGACAGTCTTTGTACCGTCCAAAAGTGCAGCTTGGTTCTGTGCGAAATATCCTATGGCAACTCCGTGTCCCAAATTGCATATTCCGCTGCTTTGTTCCAAGTCTGAAACAATGATTTTGGAGAGTGTGGATTTTCCTTCGCCGTTTTTGCCCACAAAAGCGACCTTCTCCCCTCTTTCGATGAGCATCTCCACATCTTTTAGCACGAGTTTGTCTCCGTAGGCTTTGTTCAGCTGCTTTATTTCGACGACCACCTTGCCCGAATGTGGCGAAGGAGCAAAGCGAAAGTGGATTGAGGAGGTGTCAGTTTGGTCAATTTCGACCTTTTCCATCTTTTCGAGCATCTTTATCTTCGATTGCACCTGCTTGCTCTTGGTTGCCTTATATCTGAAACGTTCTATGAATTTCTCGGTTTGAGCTATTTGCCTTTGTTGATTGTCCATTCGGGCCTGCTGTTGCTCTATCCTTTCGGCGTGGAGCTTGACATAATTTGAATAATTGGTCTTGTAGTCATATATCTTGCCCGAGGTGATTTCTATTGTGCGGTTTGTGATATTGTCAAGAAAGCATCTGTCGTGCGAAACCAACATTATGGCTCCGCGATATGAGCCGAGAAAGTTTTCTAACCACTGAATGGATTCAATATCAAGGTGATTTGTCGGCTCGTCAAGCAAAAGAGTGTCGGGTTTTCTGAGCAAGAGCTTTGCCAATTCGACCCTCATCTGCCAGCCACTGCTGAACTCTGTCATCTTTCTTGTGAAATCTTCATGCGAAAACCCCAATCCCAAAAGTATTTTCTCGGCTTCGCCTTGCCTGTTGCCCGACGAAAGTAACGAAAGTCGCTCGCTCAATTCGCTGTGTCGGAGCAATAGTCGCTCATATTCGGCTGATGCGTAATCCTCTCTTTCGCTGATGGTTTTGACAAGACTCTCCAACTCTTTTTCCATTGTGTTTAGCAAGTCAAAAGCGGTCATGGCTTCTTCCAAAACGCTGACCTTTGAGTTTGGAATCATCTCTTGCGGAAGGTAACCTATGGTTTGCCCTTCGCTTATCACCATATTGCCTTTGTCGTATTCCTGTCTGCCTGCAATGACTTTGAGAAGAGTGGATTTGCCTGCTCCATTTTTGCCCACCAAACCTATTCTGTCGTTATTTCCCACAACAAATCCCACATTTTCAAACAAGTATCCGCCGGGGAAATGTACCGAAAGTCCGTTTATTGTTATCATTTCAAATTTGTCATAACAGAAAAAGCAACGGGTTATCTCAACCCGCTGCTCTCAGATGCTTAATACATCTAAAACTCACAAAATGAAAAATAGTCAAATTGTACTATCAACCTGCCAAAGTGAAAGCAACAGGCAAGTTAAACTGCATTCTCACAGGTTTACCTCTTTGCTTTGCAGGTTTCCATTTAGGCATCGATTTAACAACTCTCACTGCCTCTTCTCCACAACCGGAACCTATGTCTCTCAATACTTTGACATCGGTCAATGAACCGTCTTTTTCGACAACGAAACTAACGAATACCTTGCCCTGAGTACCGGTTTCACGAGCTTGTTGTGGGTATTTCAAGTTGTTTTTGATGAAATTCATCATCTCTTGGATACCTCCGGGGAACGAAGCACTCTCTTCAACAACTATGAAGATTGTTTGCTCTTCCTCTTCGACCACTTCTTCAACCACTTCTACCTTTGGAATGAATACTTCGGCATTTCCCGTGTTCTCAAAGGTCTCAATGCTGAACTCGTTTTTCAATTCTTGGTCGTCATCTACGATTTCAAACTCGGTTGTTTCGGCTTGCTGAGGTTCTTCCGGAGGAGGTGGTGTTTCTTCCTGCCTTGTCTGGATTACCATTTCCTCAACTTCTTGCACAACCTGGGTAAGTTGCATTGCCTCTTCTTTCTCGTCGTAGCTCTTCCACTCGAAAGCGAGTATCACAATGGAAATCGAAATGACAAGACCCAACAATGTGAACATCGTTTTGGTCTTTTCCAAATTCGCTTTGTCTGACTTCTTTGCTTCCATGTCGCTAATTTTTACTCTTTATGAAACTATCAAATCACTTGTTTTTCGAACTGCTAAATTACTACTTTTTTTCCGACTGCCAAATTTTTGGGTGTATTTTTTCAAAAATCGCACTTGTTAATTTCTATTCAACATTTTGCTGTTCAAATGCTTACAATCAAAAATTGATGTTCAAAACTCTTTGTTTTTTGCTTAATATGCAAAGCTGCTACCTCCCAAAAACTCTCTCATTATCGAAGTCGGAGGTATGAAATCGGTCTTTATCGACTTAAATTCTGACAAAAAGTTTTGCAATCGGCGTGCTTCCGAATAGGCAGGCGAGTTTTGTGCCACTTCAAAGAGCAATTTTTCTGCCGTTGGTTTCAAAACACCTATTTCATATAGCAATGAGGAGTTGAAAATACTGTCTGCATTCTCTTGATATGGGAATATGTGTTTTTCTTCTCCGCTTCTGACGCTATCCCAACGAAGTATTGTGTCTTGTGCAGAGTATCCTCTGTAATTGTTGTCCCTCACTATTCTTCTCAAAAGTCGGTTATCGCTGCTGCTTATCAGGTTGTGGCGGTCCAAGGCTAACTGTGTCATTGCCGACACAAAGACATTGTATTTGTTTTTTGCCTCAATTTTGTCGGTAAGGTGGGGATTTAGTGCATGAATACCTTCGACAATCAAAATCGAATTTGCTTTCATTTTCAGTCTGTTGCCGCTTTGAACTCGCTTTCCGCTGATAAAGTCAAACCGCGGAAGCTCTATCTCTGCTCCCGAAAGCAATTCCTTCATCTGATAGTTGAAAAAGTCCAAGTCTAACGCCTCTATGCACTCAAAATCGTAGTTTCCCGAAGCATCTTTGGGCGTATGTTCCCTATCGACAAAGTAATCGTCCAACGAAATCTGCAAAGGCTTGAACCCGAGCACCGAAAGCTGGGTTGCAATTCGCCTGCATGAGGTCGTTTTTCCCGACGACGAAGGCCCGGCAAGCAGAACTAACTTAACCTCGTCCTTTCTCCTATATATATTGTCGGCAATTTCTGCATATTTCTTCTCGTGCAAGGCTTCCGAAACCTGTATAAGTTCGTTTTGTTTGTTGTATTCGACTGCCTTGTTGAGCATATTGACATACGGAGTTCCCAAAATACGAACCCAATTTTTGTGTTCTCTGAATATGGAGAAAAGTTTAAGGTCTTTGGTATGCTGCTTAGGAGTTTGAGAAGGGTCTTCCTTTGAGGGCATTTGCAAAATAAAACCATCGTCAAAGGCATAAAGGTCAAACACTTTGAGGTATGCAGTTGAGGGAACAAGCTCAAAAAAGAACATATTGACCACCTCTCCGAGCAAATCCACATTGGCATAAAGCCGATTGCTGTTGCGTATCAGTTCTGCTTTCTCTTTCATTCCCAAACGTTCAAAAAGCTCTGCCGCCTCTGCAACAGGGACAATCTTTCTCAAAAAAGGAATGTTTTCTTCGACCATTCGGCACATACGTTCTTTCAATTTGCCTATTACCTGCGGCATACTCTCTTCAAGATTGTTTATCTCACAAAAATAGCCGTCGGACATAGAGTGCTGAATGTATAGTTCACTCTCTGGATACAGCTCTTTCACAGCACGATAGAGCATAAACATGAGAGAAAACGCATACATACGTCTTCCGTTTGTGGTGTTGATGTCCAAAAACTCCACTGTCTTTGGAGAATAGATGCGATAATTGAGATTTTGTACCTTGTTGTTTACGCATACTCCGAGAATGTTCTCAGTATTTTTCATTCCTGCAAAGTCGGCAACCCCGAGCATATCCATGCCCGAGCGGACAAGGAGCTTGGTATCGGTATTTCGACAATACACTTCCAACATTTCTTCCATAAAGTGCAATTCCTATTGTTTAGTTCTTGTGTTTTGCTATGATTATATCGAACTTTTTGTGCTTTTATTGCTCACTATCATCTGCCGCAACATCTTTTTTCTCTGTGTTCAAGCCGACCAAATCTCTTATCACCACGCTTGCAACAAAGCAACCGAAAATCGCCGGCATATAAGAGAGAGTTCCCACATTTGAGCGTTTGTTTTCGCTTCTTTCTTCAACCACACAATCTCTTGAAACCTCTTCGGGCGAAAAGACAACCTTAAATCCCTTGCGAATACCGAGCTTGTGTAGCTTTTTTCTCAACATTCGTGCCAACGGACAGTTGTAAGAGCGAGAAATGTCGGCAACTCTGACCTGCGAAGGGTCCGACTTGCCTCCGCTACCCATCGAGCTGACAATCGGAATAGAGAAGCGAACGCAGTGAGTTATCAAATAGAGCTTCGGAGAGAGGGTATCAATCGCATCAACCACATAATCGTAATGAGAAGAGAGCAAAACCTCAACCATTCTCTCATCTTTGAGAAACTCACTCACGCAAAGAATGTTCACATCTTTGTTTATGTCTTTCAGTCTCTTTGCAAGGACATCAGTTTTCAGCATTCCGATTGTAGAATCAAGTGCAACAAGCTGACGATTTTTGTTTGTAAGGCTCACAGTGTCGCTATCGACCAACGTAAGCGAGCCTACGCCTGCCCTGCACAGCATTTCGGCAGCAAAAGCCCCCACTCCGCCCAATCCGACCACAAGCACATGAGAGCCTCTGAGCCTTTCGACCCCCTGCTTTCCAATCATCAATTCCGTTCTTTCAAACATTTGTCAAATCAAAGTGTATATTCCGAAAGCAAAAATACCGCATTTTCGACAAATAACAATCACACAAAAAGCAAATATCAATCACAGAATACAACTCTCTAATTTTTAGCAAAAAACAAAACGCCGTTTTGCGAAAATAAAACGGCGTTTAATCATTGTAAAACGCCGTTTTATTTTGTGCTTTGAGCAGATTAGTGCTGCAAGGCTTATTGTTGCTGCATTGTCTGCATTCCTTGCGAGAGCAGCTGCATGAGCTGTTGGTCGCTTTGTATCTGCTGCATCACCATATCAAGTCCGTATCGCTGCGAAACAGAGAAAACAAATGCCAACATATTGCCTGCCTGCTCGTCTATCTGACTATTGCCGGTGTTAAGGTAGTCCGACTTTATGGTATTGACGATTTGCATGAACATCTCGGTCGATTGTTCTCTCTCTCCGCTCTGTGCCAAAGTTGCGGCTTGATTCATGCTGCTTATCATGGCGTCCATTTCGCCTCTCATCTTGTTTGCCTTGTTTATTGCAAGCACTTCGGGAACAGAATCTATCTTCGATACCATTTCTTTCATGCCATATCGCTCTGCAATGTCTCTTATCTCTGCCAAGATGTAGCAACTCAACAATCTTTCACCCTCTACGCTCTTGGCTTTCTTGCCTTTGAAGCGATTGTAGTAGTTAAGGTGTTGAATGTAATGGTCGGCTATCTTGGTCAAGACGTCTTGTGCAGATTTCTTGTCGCCTGCTTTGTAAAACGACTCTGCCAAGGCTATGTCAAAACGATCGAAGTGCAACTTTGAGTCCGGAAATTCTTTGACTGCTTTTTGCAAGACTTCCAATGCCTTGGTATTCTCACCGCTTGCAATGAGACGATTGGCAAGCAAAGCATGGTTCTGTCTCATGTTTCTCGAATTGTTTATGCTTACTGCTTCTTCCAAATATACGTCAGGGTCGTTTACTCCTCCCCAAGCAAACTTTTTGGTCATCAACTCGTAGCTCTTTTGTGTTGCGAAGGCTCCATTTGCCTTGTAAGGGACAATTCGATATACCAATCCTTCCTGGCGGACATATTCTGCAATGTTCGGGAATACTTTTTGCAAGTACCGAGGGTTCATCACATATATTGGTCTCTCGAAAGCGTTAGTTCCCAAGATGTCCAAAAGCATAAGTTCGTTCCTTATCAACTGTTCGTATTTGTAGTCTTCTCTTACGTTGATTGAGAACTCCACTCTGCCTTCTTGTTCATCGACCAATTCCTGCGGATAGATACCTTTGGCTGCCATCTTCGCCTTATTGAAAGGTATGTAGAAGTTGTTTGTCGGCAAAACTTTCAAAGAATCTCCGTTTGGCTGGAACATGGTTGTTTGAGGATTGGTCATCAGCTCTTTGAGTACGCTTCTTACATCTTGGTAAGGTGCATCTGACGGCACAATCAACGATACGTCTGCTCCAAGTCGGTAGTATGACTTGTCAAGTGTGAAAGGCAGTTTGTCAGCTTTATAGACTTTGTTGTACAACTGCTCGACATACCAATGCATTCCCGAGAGTGTATAGTTCAAAACTCTCACATCAGTTCTTATTCCCTCAACTTCTTGTGCATACCACAAAGGAAAGGTGTCGTTGTCTCCGAAAGTTATCAAAATTGCATTTGGTTCGCAACTTTCAAGGTAGTTTCTTGCAAACTCTCTTGTCATATATCTGCCGCTTCTGTCGTGGTCGTCCCACTCCTGACAAGCCATCAACATAGGTACTGCAAAGAAACAAACTACCGTTATCACAGCTGCCTTTATGGTTTCGTCTATTTTGATTTTTCTAATCCACTCATAAAGACCATAAACGCCCAAACCTATCCATATTGCAAAAGCATAGAAACTTCCTGCGTAAGCATAGTCTCTCTCTCTCGGCTGACAAGGCGGCTGATTGAGGTAAAGCACAATAGCCAATCCTGTCATAAAGAAAAGCAAGAAAACTACGAATGCGTCCTTTGGCTTTCGTCTTATCTGGAATACCAATCCTGCAATACCCAAAAGAAGAGGCAGACAGAAAAGACGATTCTTTCCTTTGTTGTTTGCCAAGTCTTCGGGAAGGTCTGTTTGTGGTCCTAATCTCCATGCGTCAATGAAATTGATGCCTGTTATCCAATTTCCGTGCAGAAGGTCTTTCGTTCCGTTACTCTCAGACATTGGCTGATAGCCCGAGTAGTTCAGACCAAAACTTTGAATATCGTTTTGCCTGCCTGCAAAGTTCCACATAAAGTAACGCCAATACATGTGGTTTACTTGATAACGGAAGAAATATGTAAGGTTCTCTGCAAAGGTTGGTTTGCGGTCTGAGCCTTCCTTGATGCCGCTCCACATTTTGTAATAGACAGGGTGGTTGCGACTTTCGTCGTTTGAGTACATTCTCGGGAAGATGGTGGTGTTCTTTTCGTCATAGACGACTTTTCCTCCCTGCCTTACCTCGATGTATTTCTTTGACACTGTATCTTTGATGTACTTCGGACTGCCGTCTTTCTGCTCAATCGGAGTTGCGTTATAGTATTGTCCGTAGAACAAAGGAGTATCTCCGTATTGCTCTCTGTTGAGATAGGTAAGCAATGCGGTGGCATCTTTTGGTGCGTTCTCGTTTATCGGTGTGTTTGCGTTGGCTCTTATGACCAAAACCAAGAATGTGGTGTAACCAACAAGGATAAAGAGAAGCGAAAGGATTGATGCGTTCAACACAGGCTTGTTCTTCTTTGTCGAATAGTACAATCCGAAAGCGATTGCAGCAATCAAGAGGACAAAATAGACTATTGTTCCCGTATTGAAAGGTGCATTCAATGAATTGGTGAAAAATATCTCAAACTTGCCTGCAAGGATTACAATGTATGGAACAACAAAGTAGAGTATGAATGCGACCAAAACCATTGATATAACTCCGACAAGAACAAATTTTTTCTTTTTATTTTTCTCCACATGGGGAAATTTCTTGAAGTAATAGACATAAGTAACTGCCGGAATAGCAAGTAGGTTAAGCAAATGGACACCTATGGAAATGCCTATCAAGAATGCAATGAGCAGAAGCCAACGAAGGTTGTGAGTATCATCTGCCTGACTTTCCCATTTGAGGATTGCCCAAAACACAATGGCGGTAAAGCAAGAACTCATCGCATATACCTCGCCCTCCACTGCCGAATACCAGAAAGTATCCGAAAAAGCGTATGCCAAACTGCCCACAAGACCACTTCCGAAAACAGCAATCATTTGTGCAGTTGTCATTTCCTCAGGCTTCTTTACAAATTTCTTTGCCAACATCGTGATTGACCAAAAGAGGAAGAGGATAGTAAATCCGCTGCAAATTGCACTCATTGCATTGATTGTGTAAGCAATTTTGGTTACATCGCTACCTGCAAAATTTGAGAACAAAGAGCCGATAAGCTGAAAGGTCGGAGCTCCGGGAGGGTGTCCAACTTGTAGTTTGTCGGCTGTTGCAATGTACTCACCGCAATCCCACCACGATGCGGTAGGTTCGGCAGTGAGAAGATAAACTATGCTTGCCACGAGGAAAACCACCCAGCCAAGCACGTTGTTAATCAGGTTATATCTTTTCATTATTTCGATATTGATTGTTAATTTCTTTGTCTTATTACCACTGAACTTTTTTTCGCTTTATCGGCATAGTCATACATCTTGCTCCTCCGCCTCCGCGTGGAAGTTCTGCCGCATCAAAGGTTACCACAAAGCGGTCGTGAGCGTGCATATCTTCTTTTCCGCTGCACACATCTTCGGCTCTCAAAACATCAAAGCCTGCATTGTTCAAGGCTTCTATGGTATGAGTGTTGCGAGCATAGCCCAACACCTTACCCTCTCCGAGAGCAAAAAAGTTAGCACCCGAATGCCATTGTTCTCTTTGCTGATACCAGTTATCATTTCCTCCACACAACACCGGTTCAAAGTCAAATCCCAGACGCTTTGTGGCGTCCATGAAGTTTTCTCTTTCATGATAATGAATTTGACCATTGTCTATCTCGATATGAGTAGTGTGATAACCACTGTTGGAATTTAAGATAATAGGTGCATACGCCATACACTTGTCCTGCGAAAGCATGGTAAACACCATATCCAAATGAATAAAAGACTCGGGTGAAGTCGGAAGTTCTTGAACTATTATGTGCTGGCAGTCTTTACGAGAAGCAAAGTACTTTGTCAAAAAGTCTATTCCTTGTTTGTTTGTCCGGCTTCCGTTTCCTACGAAAAGCACATCTTCTCTTGCTATCAACACATCGCCGCCTTCGGTATGAGCCCCTTCGCTTAGCTTGGGATTGATTGTTGTTGCTCCAAAAATATTTTTGAAAATAGCTTCCATAATGTAGCTTTCGCGGTCTCTGACATCTGTACTCATCGAATGAATAAGCACTTGGTCATAAACCGACGACGAGGCATCGCGAGTAAAGAACAAATTGTACAACGGATTCAACATATATCTGCCTTTGGCAAACTCTTTGGGGTGAACACCCTCAATATAAGGATAACCTTCAATGAGAAATTTTGCCAAAACATTTGCGGGTTGCTCTGACAATTCCACAAAAAGAAATTGTCGTTCTTCCTTTGCAAGAATCTTGTCAAGCAGGTCTGCCTTCACGGTCTTGTTTTCCAAAACTTCAGTCAGCAAATCAACAACTTGGTATGTTTTTGTCCACTTTGACAAAACCCCCTCAAAGTTTGCGTACTCCTTTTTGGCAATGTTAAGATTTAACAAATCGCTATATAAAGCCTCATGAATGTTTTCGGGAGTCATTCGCTCAATTTCCACTCCCGGAGTGTGAAGTACTACGCCTTCAAGCTGTCCTATTTCTGAATTTACTTCTATGAAATCCATAAAATGATATATTGGTTACACATAGTTGCGAGTTTGATACACCCTCGCAACGAAATTGCAAATATAGACTTTTTTTTTGAAAGCAACAAATCTAAACAGGAATGGAGTCAATTAACTTTTTGACATACTCGTTTGAAGAGTTGTAATACAAGCAGTCTGCTTCGTCTTGTGCAACCATCTTTCCGCCTCTTATAACCATCATTCTATCTGAAACATACTTGACTACTGCAAGGTCATGAGAGATAAAGATGTAAGTAAGACCCATATCCCTTTTCAAATCGGACAAAAGGTTCAAAACTTGTGCCTGAATGCTCACATCCAAAGCCGAAACCGACTCATCACATATCACAATTTTGGGACTTAAAATCAAAGCCCTCGCAATTCCGACCCTCTGTCGCTGTCCTCCAGAGAACTCGTGCGGATAACGATTGAAGAAAGAAGGCTCCAAGCCCACCTTTTGCATCATCTCAATTACCATCTGTCTACGTTTTTTCTCATCAGGCTCTATGTTATGTACTTTGAGCGGCTCTTCAATAGCCTCCCCTATCGTTATTTTGGGATTGAGAGACGAATAAGGGTCTTGAAAAATAATCTGAATCTGCTTCCTCAATTCTTTGAGTTGCGACTTTGAAACATTGCTTATCGACTTACCCTTATATATAATGTTTCCCGACGAGGTCTGAATCAGTTTCATTATCGCACGTCCGATAGTTGTTTTCCCCGAACCCGATTCTCCCACAAGCCCCAAAGTCTCTCCCTCATACAAATCGAAACTCACCTTGTTCAACGCCTTAAAAACCTTGGTACTTTTACCAAAAAAGTTACGGGAAAGCACATAGTCCACCTCCAAATCCTTCACCTGCAAAACAGGAGCTTGGGAATAAATCTTTTCGTGCAACAATTCTCTATCTTGTTTGCTCTGAGAGTGTGTGTTTATCGGCTTTCCGCTCAAATAATCATCGACGGTGGGAAGACGCAAAGGACGACAATCAATCGGAGGTCGGCAGGCAAGCAACCCCTTGGTGTAGGGGTGAACAGGAGAATTGAAAACCCTATCCTTGTCTCCTTGTTCGACAATCTCACCTTTATATATTACCGCAATCGAGTCCGCAATCGAGTGAACAATACCGAGATCATGAGAGATAAACAGAACACCCATGCCATACTTTTGCTGAATGGACTTTATCAGCTCGAGAACAGCCTTCTGAACACTCACATCAAGAGCCGTGGTAGGCTCGTCCGCAATCAGCACATCAGGCTTGCAAGCAACCGCCATTGCAATCATCACCCTCTGCTTCTGACCTCCCGAAAGTTCGTGAGGATATGAATTAAACGCCTTATCGACATCAGGCAGCAACACCTCCTCAAACAACTGCTTTGTCTGCTTTTGAGCCTGAGCTTTTGAACATTTCCGGTGTTGCAATATCATCTCCATGACCTGTTTGCCGCAACGCTTTACAGGATTGAGCGAAGTCATAGGCTCTTGAAATATCATTGCAATCTTGCTACCACGATATTTTCGCATCTCTTTCTCCTCAAGCTGCAACAAATCGACCGAAGAGTTAAAAACAATGCTTCCCGAAGTTATTTTTGCATGCTTTTTGTCCGACAAACCCATGATCACAAGAGCCGAAACACTCTTCCCCGAACCCGATTCGCCCACCAAACCGAGAGTTTCGCCCTTTCTGAGAGAAAAATTCACGCCTTTGACAACTTTTCTCACCTTTGAGTGCGAACTAAACTCAACATGAAGATTTTCGACCCTCAATATTTCCTCACCTCTCTGTATATCAATCATTAAAACATTGCTTTTCGTAAAAATCCCTTTCAGCTCCGAGAGCATCTTTCACCCTGCAAAAATAGTTCAAATGGCACAAAAAACAACATTTTCGCAGAAAAATTCTCGAAAAATTTTGTCAGAACAAAAAAACATAGTACCTTTGCACTCGCAAAAAGGGGGATTGAGATGATAGAGAAAGCGATGAGTTTTCTACTTCCCCGATGGGATTGTCCCGTGGTGTAATGGTAACACATCTGATTTTGGTTCAGACATTTCAAGTTCGAGTCTTGACGGGATAACAAAACGAAAGAGGCTGTCTAACGAGTTTAGGCAGCCTCTTTTTTGATTTGTGCTTCAAATCTTTATTCGTCCGGCAAATCAATTACCTCGGCTTGATTGGCATTCCTTGCCTGCTCAAACTTTTCTCTCATTGTCGGATTATTATAAGTGAGTTTCCTTATTGAGAGTTCCTCTGCCTTTTGATTGGCAAGTCGCAAATTGTTTTCGCTACCGATGAGTGCCTCTTTGATTTTCTGAAGATGGCTGATTGATTTATCAATTTCTTCGATTGCTTTTTGGAATTTCTCACTTGCAAGACGATAATTATTACCAAACTTTTTTTGAAAATCGAGCAGCTTATATTCAAAGTTTGTTATATCCACAGACTGACTTTTAGCAATTTCCAATTCTCTCCTATATACCAAACTCTTCTCTGAAGTCTGAGTAAGGAGTGCAATGATTGTCAAAAAGAATTGAGGACGGATAACATACATCTTTTCATACTTGTGCGAAACATCTACAATGCCTA